>CAWLAW010000067.1:0-9442 GCA_963854885.1 Gammaproteobacteria bacterium
TACGCGGAATTTTTCGCGATGCAGGACCGATTGTTTCCGTCGAACTAAATAGTTCCGAAACGTTGTGTCGATATTTGACTCCATCCACGCGCGTTTCTTTCGTCGTGCAATGAAAAAGCGTTTTCGCAGACTCGCCGTCGGATTTTTGTTTGGCGCGATCATCCTACAATCGGTGCAGCCAGTGCTAGCCCGAACCAAGCATCTGTTGCTTGCTCAACCAGCCCCAGCGTTCTCGCGAACAGCCCCACACGACTGGCTAAATTCCTTTGCGCTATTCTTGGCAGAACTTCGTGGACAAGTATTGGTTATCGAGTTTTTGACCTCTGAATATCCGAACTGTTTTCGTACGATCGCGTGGATGAAATCACTGCAAGATCGTTTTTCGGATCGACCGGTGCAAGTGATTGGAATACATACCCCGAATTCGAGCATGAGCGGGACCCGCAAACGGTCGCCGCCAAAGCCACGGAATTTGAGTTGAATTTTCCGATTACGATTGACAACGATTACGCGTACCGGGAAGCGGTGCAAAATGTTGGTCGGCCGGCGGTTTATGTCATTGATAAATCCGGAATCATTCGCAACGCCTATTTCGCAGTCGTGTCGTATGGCGACGGCGATTACATGGCTTGCCCAAGAACCGCACGCGGTTCTCGACCGAGCGGCGATTGGTTCGGAATGTTGTTGAGGCGGGAGTCCGAGAAGGGACCCGCCGACGGCACAGCAGTGAAGTAGTCCCGCGTTGCAGCAAGGTGTATTCTTAACATCGATAGCGTCGAACTACCTTATCGATCCGGTGAAGATTCGAAAAAACGACACCCAGAGGAAACTACAAAATGAAAGCACAAGTCCAAGAAGAATACGTCCAAATAAACGACACCGCATGGCAGCCTTTTCCAGATGCCCTTTCCGCCGGTGGCATTCGCTGGAAGCTACTCCATGTGTCTCCGGAGTCTGGTGCTTGGACGGCGATATTTGATTGCCCAGAGGGTTCGTCGTTTAATCGCCACGTCCACGTCGGTCCCGGCGAGTACTTATTGACGAAAGGAAAAATGGAAGTGCGCGACGGCGTGGACTCGGGTGGTGCAACCGCCTTAGCTATGGGATACGGATATGAATCATGTAACGCGCGCCATGACAAAACCTATTTTCCGATCGACAGCGAGTTCTATATGACTTTTATGGGACCACTGCAATTTATAGAAGAAGACGGGTCACCGATTGCAGTGGTCGGTTGGGAGCAAGCCCAAGGCCTTTGGGCGCAGCAAACCGGCACCGCGTAGTCGGGCCGCAAATTGCCCAAGTGTTAAGCGCCAGGAGTAGCTAGTGTCCGAAGATATTTCGCTCGAAAGAATCGACCGAGTTGGGTTAATTACGATTAATCGACCGGATGTTATGAACTCCTTGGATTTCGCCGCCAACGACTTGCTCGTGGATAAATGGCGCGAATTTGCTGACGACGATCATTTGCGCGTTGCGGTAATTACCGGCGCAGGTGATCGCGCCTTTTGTGCAGGCGCTGATCTCAAAACCTACACGATGAAGTACGCGACGACCCCAGCGCCTGAATTTCGCACAAAATATACCGATGGTCCTGGCTTCGGCGGGATTACGCGCAATTTACACATTGCCAAACCGATTGTTGCAGCAATCAACGGCTTCGCAATATCTGGCGGATTTGAGTTAGCGTTGGCTTGTGATATCCGCTTTTGTGCGGAGAATGCAGAGTTCGGATTGCAGGATGTTAGATGGGGTTTTCATGCTTGCGACGGTGGGTTGATCCGGCTGCGGGAGATCGTCGGTCGCGGTAATGCTATGGAGATGATTCTCTCGGGCGATCGTTACGGGGCGCAACACGCGCTCCGGATCGGATTAGTCAATCGAATATATTCTGGCGCCTCGCTGCTCGAGGAGACACTAGCTTACGCGGAACAACTTGCTACTCGCGCGCCACTCGCCCAACAATACGCTAAGGACGTAATGGTCCGTGCAGAAGGACTCAGCCTAGACGAGGCGCTAAAACTCGAGTCTTCATCGTTCCATACGCTCGGCCAGACCAGTGATTTGCGCGAAGGCACGACGGCGTTTCGCGAAAAACGTTCGGCGAATTTCCGCGGTCAGTAAGCCCTTCGTGTTATCCGGAAAATGTCGCGAGTGACGGTTCATCTAACGCTGCATATTGCTCGCGTAGATCAAGGATATGTTGCTCCCAGTAGCGCGGCGAATTGAACCACGTAAATGTGCGCGGAAACGCGGGATCCTCCCAGCGCGCGGCGAGCCACGCATTGTAATGAAGCAAACGTAACGTACGCAGCGCTTCGACGAGCTGCAGCTCGGCTAGATTGAATTCGTGGAATTCTTCATAGCCTTCGAGAATTTCGCTCAACTGGGCGCGTTGGCGCTGTTCGTCTCCGGAGAGCAACATCCAAATATCTTGTACAGCAGGAGCCATCGCAGCGTCATCAAAATCGACAAAATGTGGCGTGTCGTCACGCCAAAGAATATTACCGCTATGACAATCACCGTGTACTCGTATCGACTGGATGTTATTTACGCTGGCAAAAACGGCGTCAAGTTTGTCGAGTAAATCGCTCGCCAATGTGTCGTAGGCTTCCTGCAGCTCTGCAGGGATGAAATTGCCGCCGACGAGCGCCACTGCATCATGTCCAAAAGTTTGGCAGTCGATCGATCGGCGCTGTGTAAACGGCCGTTGCGCACCGACTAAATGTATCCGGCCTAATAGTCGTCCAAGAATGAGCAGGTTATCGAGGTCGTCAATGTCTGGCGTTCGCCCACCACGCCGTGGAAATAGGGCGAGTCGAAATTCTCCGGCCCGCAATAAGCTGTTCCCGTCGCCATTAACGATCGGTGGAACGACCGGAATATCGCGCTCTACGAGTTCGAAGCAAAAGGTGTGCTCCTCGAGTATCTGTTCATCGCTCCAGCGTTCTGGTCGATAAAACTTCGCGATGAGCGGCTCGCTCTCTTCAATCCCGACTTGATATACCCGATTCTCATAGCTATTTAAGGCCAGCATTCGACCGTCGCTCACATAGCCGTTTTGATCAATTGCGTTGAGTATGAAATCTGGGGTTAACGTTTCAAACGGGTGGGCAATTGCACTTGTCACTATCTCGGCCTAATAAATAACTGCCTCCATTCTAACGCGCGAATACGCCGGACCTGCACGTTCGTATTCAAGATCTTCTAATCCATTGCCGTTAAACACCCTATAGGGAGACCAAATGAATGATGAATCCGACATAGATTCCGCTATTGGAACGCCGAAGCCGATCGACGAGAGTCTCGATCCAGGTGAACAGCCCGCGCGTGCGCCGAGCCAACGCGACGCGCAGCGCCGCTTCGACGATCCGTTTGCGCAATTAATTAATCACGGTGCGGACGATAGCGTTGCGGACGACCTGTGGTCGGTCCCTTGGTCGGACCTAATGATGGTGATGTTTGTCCTTTTCGCCGCGCTATTAGCGGTGCGTAGCGCAAACCCCGAAATAGAAGTTCGTTATCGATCTCAACCTGTGCCACAGATACTCGAAGTCGAGAAAGAGCGCGTCGTTGAACAAAAAACCAACCAGCCGCAACCGTCTTTTGATCCGTTGCTGGAGCTGAATGTGTTCGACCGCAGCCGAGACGCCGTTCTGGAAACCCAATTGCAGAACATCAACATCGCGCGGCTCGCGGATCAATCCGTAAAAATCAGCGTGCAAGGGCCGATGTTCTTCGAGCGAGGAAAAACGGACTTGCTGCCAGACATGCGTGAATTTCTTGATCGACTCGCTCGGGTTATCGCGAAAACACCGGTCGAAATTCGTGTTATTGGTCACACCGACGACAATCCGATCCGCACAGCTAGCTTCCCTAGCAATTGGGAGTTGTCGGTAGTTCGAGCAAGTACCGTCGCGAGGTACCTAATTAGTGCAGAAGAATTAGACCCGGCCCGCTTTGTGGTGATGGGTAGGGGCAGGCACCAACCCACCTATGTAAATGAAGACGAATCGAAACGGGCTATGAATAGAAGAGTGGAAATTATTATCACGCGAGACGTGATCGCCGATAGCGAGGAACAGCTTTAGCATGAGCAATTCAAATTGGATGGGTGTCGTCCTATTCAGCGGAATCTACGTTGCGATGTTTTTGTTCTCGGATAATGCCGGTTTATTACTAAACGGTATCGGCTTAACGGTGGTTATCTCCGGTACGCTCGGCGCAATGTTTCTCAGTTACCCGAGCGCAGAAATTCGAGCAGCACTGCGAGTGGCAGCAAATACCTACTCTTCGAAAATGATAAGTCCGGAAAAAGTCATCGATATTTTGCGCGACCTTGCCGTACGTACTCGTACGGACGGCCTCCTGGCGCTTGAGAATTATACCGAGCAAACGACTATTGGCTTCTTGCGGCGCGCACTTAACTTGTTGGTCGACGGGTTCAAGGACGAGGACCTACACGAAATATTGCATACGGAAATGCTCTACTTCAAACAGCGCCGTGTTCAACACGAGCGCGTATTTCGCCATGCCGCGCGGCTCGCACCAGCATTTGGGGTCGCCGGGAGTGTGATCGGACTCACTGCTATGCTGGCCGGCATTGGCGACCCAGATGTGATCGTGAAATCGATCCCTATCGCTTTGACATCAACACTTTATGGGATCGTGCTAAGTAACTTCATACTGACTCCGATCGCGGAAAGTATTCGTGCCCGAACCGAGCGTGAATTGTTGCTACAAAAACTAGTCACCGACGGGGTTATCACAATACGCCGCGAGCCCAATCCGACCCGACTCGCGATACGGCTTGAATCGTTTTTGACCCCAGCAGCTCGACATCACGAAAATCGGACGGTCGACGATCTGCGCGACGGCATTCGAGACATCCACTCGGAAACCCAACAGCAATCTCGGTAGGCTCGCTAAGGTTGAATTTTCGTCATTTTCGAACCTTCGAGCGTTAGGTTATACATTAAGCCTTTATTGCTTAACACAAACCCGATCACCGGATCGGTGATATTCGACGTATCGATAGAGCCACCGACGCCGATTTCAATCAACGCAACGGCGCCGTCTACACCGACTTCCCAGCCATCGCTACCGCGAAAACTTTCCAGTGCGTCGTTCTCGATAAACATGAGAATAATGGTTTTCGTTTGCACGCCAATTTGAAATCCGATCGACGCGGCCGCCGTGTTGTAGTAATCCACAGTTTTACCATTTACTTGCAGCGCGCCTTCGCCATATTCGCCGCCGATTCCAAATCCCGCTTTGAGTACGCTCGGAAAGATCAACACACCTTTCGACGCATCGAGAAACGCCTGGCCCGCGTCGACCTCTTCGACGAAGCGCTGTAACGCCGCGGCGACGCGGATTTCTATTTCCTTGGCTGTGTCTGCGAATACGATCCCCGATTGGCTCGCCAGAGCAACAAAAATAAAGGCGATAGCGCTGCGTGATAAGGTCTTTCTACGCATGTGAACGTCTCTCCATTTGCTCGCAGCAGCTAATCCGTAGGCGGCATCGCCCTGCGTGTAAAGTTGGTCGCGAGAGCCCCAACCACGAATGTTATTTTTTATGAAGTTCGCTATAGTACACAGACTTCTCGATTCACCCCGGAGATAGCGAATGCTTGCTGCTGCGCTCGCGGATAATCGCCGCTGTGCTTATAGAGTTAGACCCATATCGACAGATAATGTCGAACTAGTTTTAATCCGTGCCGACGAGCGACATGTCCCAAGTGAAATCGCCGATGTCACGTGCAATGGGGCGAGCATTCGTTTTGTCAAAGGGTCCGGGCTAGTCGTCGATCAAGGCGAACATCTTCAGGTTTCTATCGACTCTCCTAATCTTGAACAGCGTGCGACGATATCCGCGAAAGTGGTGTTTTCTGGGAAGACAACGACCGATAGCTTGATAGGCTTGGCTTTCGATAAGCCGGAAGAGTTGGTGGAGCTCGGAAAAGACGAATTTTTCCAGCTGTTTAATCGGCGTGCGGCGTACCGTGATGTCGAGCCCGAGCCCGAGCCCGAGCCCGAGCCCGAGCCGGATACGGCCTTGGCCGTCGCCGTTATGCCGGTGCGTTCTGCGCCGAATAATCAACTGTTGTATCCGGTTGGGGTGAAGAACATTTCCGCTACGGGGATTTGCCTGTTCGTGGGTCCTGAACCCGACGATTTCATGCGCGACACCTCGATTGTACGGCTCGCATTGCGATTGCCGGGCCAACGCTCGACGAGCGATGTTGTTACTCGAATTTGCTATCGAACGTCCCGAGACGAAAAAGTCTTCTACGGTTGCCGTTTCGAGTGGTCGGAAACGGTGAACTCCGCATCAATCGATCGAAGATTTAACTGAGTACACCTTCGATCGATTGGATAATTTGCTTGACGCAACAAACGCGTAGCTAAGAATTTTTCCGCTCGATCCTGCGCGCCGTGATTAAAATCTAGCGACGAATAATGTCAGCGAACGCCGCTATTTGGTCGAGCTGAGTGAGCACCGCATCGCGGTCCTCGGCGGCAACGCCAAATATGAAATCAGTATAACCTTCACTAACTCGTTGGTTTATTTCGGCCTCGTCCCTCGGTGCCATGAACAGACCTAAGGTAATTTCAGAGAAGTCACGACCACGTTTGTCGCACGCAGCTTTGAGGCTTGCGATGTCGCCGCCGCCAGCCCGACCGGCGATCGGCATCCAGCCGTCGGCGTAGTCTGCAACTCGGTCGGGTACCCATTTCGAGTTCGCGCCAATCCAAATGGGCGGTCCGCCGCGTTGAACGGGTTTCGGGTACGACCACATGGGATCAAAGTTCACAGTTTCACCGTGGAATTCTGGTTCGTCCTCTGTCCAAATCGTTTTCATCGCCATTATTCGCTCGCGCAAAACTGCCCACCTTGATTCGAATGGAGTTCCATGGTTCTCCATTTCACGTGCGCTCCAGCCGGCGCCGACGCCGAGTAGTACACGACCATTTGAGATTAAATCGAGTGACGCCACCTCTTTCGCCAATGTGATCGGGTCACGTTGTGTTACTAAACAAATTCCCGTCGCCAACGTGATGTGCTCTGTGACCGCGGCGCAAGCAGCAAGCGCAACAAACGGGTCGTGTGTCCGTTTATAAAATTCAGGGACGACTCCATCGGGCATAAACGGTGACGTCGCACCAACCGGCATGTGCGTATGTTCCGGTAAAAACAGGGCATCCAAACCACGTTGTTCGACTGCTTGGGCCAGCTCTACCGGTTGGATGGTCTCGTCAGTCGGAAAAATAATAATGCCACAGCGCACCATGTGAAGGATCCTTCGAATTTAATATTTTCAACCGCGAATTCTACGCTAAAGCGTTAGTCATCGCCGAATTTGGCTCTCGCTTGCCAAGCAAGTTACTGCTCGCCGACTATCGTGTCGCGTTGCCTAATTGAATTTCCGCGCGCGGCGTGAGGGCTACCCGCAGGGAAGTTCAATTTGAATACCAATCGGTGATTAAGTCCCGATAATATTGGGACGCGCCAAGCCAGCTTCTTCGCACTCATGTAAGTAAGTGTCTCGTACAGAACCGGCATCAGTCACCGACTCGACGTTGCCGTCGTCGTCGAGATTCAAATTCGCCCCGTAAATGGCGAAAAAGACGTCTGTTGGGCCATCGGTATCTGCTAATGCATGCAAGGTATGAATCGAACCGGCCGGTTCATATAAATAAGATCCCGGGCGGTTAATTTCTGGATACTCTAGGTAGCGCCACGCGCCGGCAGTGGTATAGGCGAACACCGTGCCGGTATGCCGATGCCGTTGAACCGTGGTGCCAGGATTAAATTTTGTACGAACGATCCACAGCCCCAGGTCGATGTCCGCCTGCATCAATTGGAAGACCACGCCGTCTGTGAATTTGACGAACGGTAGGTCTTCTTCGCTGCGGTGATCAGCCGTTGGTATGCCGGGGATAGGTAGCATTTGCGCACTCATTGGAACAGTCTCCTAAAATTGAAATGGGTTAAATAAATCATGCTCGGCGGCAGCGATCGGTAAATTCCGCTAGCTCCCGATTAAAACGCGCAGGGTTTTCTAAGAATGGCGCGTGTCCGACCCCGTCGTACCACGACGCTTGGGCAGTGGAACAATGATCGAGAATGTATTGCGCACTAGCTGGCAGCACAACGACGTCCTGACGTCCTTGGGTTACGAGCACCTGGACAGATAGCTGTTCCAATACGTCTGTGTTGTCCAGATCTCGAGAGCCCAGGTTCAGGCGAACCAAGGGATGCACCAGCATGTTGTAGGCGAGCGCCGTTTCGAAATCTGCTTGAGTTAGCGGAATTTCGAAGCAGCAATGTAGAAACCGGTTCATCGCGGCAATATTTGTTGGCATGTCCGTCGATGTCGCGCCGCCAAAATTTTCGAGGAATCCGGGCCCGATTAGGCCAGCAAAGGCGGTTTCATTGAGCAGGTTTGCGGCACCGGCGTAATTTATCCCAGCAATCTTGTTTTCGCCATGAACCCTAAGATAGTCGCCGATCACCAGACCGCCATACGACCATCCGGATAATACCGGGTGGTCCAATTTCAATTCCTCGATTATGGCGGCTATGTCGTCCGCCCATAGTTTCGAATCACTGTAAGCCTCGGGTTCGAGCGGTGCTTGCGACATTCCATGGCCGCGTAGGTCCAGCGCGACTAGCCGGTAGTCGTCGCCCAGATCACTCTCGTATTGCTGTTGCCAACACATATGAGATTGCGACCAGCCGTGAATCATTAGTATCGGCGGGCCGCTGGCGTTGCCCCATTCACGCACATGCAGGTTGAGTCCACCGCCGCCTTCGATCATCTGTGTCTTCATCGCCATGGGCGCCGCCAAGCCTGTCATGTTCACGCCGTTATACATGCCATCAATTGTGGACACCAGAGGCAGTTACTCTAATGCATAGCAGGCCAATTGAGCCGCCCTGCGCCGAAGATAACGCGATGCTGGGGTTTGATCTCCTGATAAGTTCGTGTAAAATATTAAATAATAATTAGAACCTATTGAAATTTAAGACGAAAATAGAAATTTTAACGGTAATTGTCATGGCAAAATTCGCCCTCGAACGTTTGATTCCAGCGCCACAACTCGACGATTCGGTTCACCCGCCTGGCCCGCCGCGACTTCCGATCGAAGTATTACGCGAATTAATCGACTCGTTGCCGGAGCCAATCTACCTCAAGGATCGTAGCCATCGCTGGGTATTAGTAAACGCCTCATTCTGTGAATTTGTCGAACGCAAGCGTGAAGATTTACTCGGTAAAACAGAGCGAGATTTTCTCACTGCTCAAGGTGCAGGTTGTGTATGGGAAAGCGACGAGGCTGTATTCGCCACGGGTCAATCGGCCGTTGACTCGGCCATTGCTGCCACCAAGGGTGAAGAACTACGCTTCTTGCAAACGCAAAAATCTTTGTTGCGC
>CAWLAW010000068.1:0-9436 GCA_963854885.1 Gammaproteobacteria bacterium
CTTAAGACGCTGCGCCGCTATCGGTCATTAGAAGCTGGGCCGCTTAAGCTGCGTTTACATCGAGATGATCGACTTGCAAGCCCGCACGTGCTGCGGCCCGCATTATGCGCATTTGTTCGGCTTGAGCGGTTTGCTCAAAGTCCGCGACGCTTAAGACATGCGTTGCGTACCACACGGCTTGGAATTCCGCAGCGACTGTTGCATCGTCGCCGAAAACCGTTTCATTGGGGCCGAACACGCAATGCTTGAGTTTTAGTTGCCGCGCGATTTTATCGTTCGCCACGATCGCTCGTGCCATCCCGACGCTCACGACCTCGACCGCTCTGGCGCCCCAAAGTGGTGCGTTGATCGATAAGTACTGTTCGAACCGCTCGCGCCACTTTTCTTGATTGTTCTGCACGCTAGGGTCGAAAACCAGCAGGCGAGCCGCCTGGGTTGAATCTAGAAGGCCACTCCATACGCCAGGAAGACGACAATTACCCGGCGCATCGCGAAACAATCTAGCCAAATCTTGATCGCTATGGTTGTTCGCGCCACCGCCGAATCGCGCAATTTGAAATATTTTATCGGGAGATTGATTCGCGAATTCAATGAGTGGTTCGACGTAGTTGGCGATAACCGATAATGGCAGGACCGTACCGTCGCTAGCGAGATATGGGACGACATAGGCGTGGCCGGTCGGACCGCTCCAACTTCCTGGCTCGGCGCCATATAGGCGCATCGCAGTTTTCGCCGATTCCGACTGGTGTACGCCGTCGAGCCTCGAGCCGAAAACGAACACTGGTTTCGGTGATGTTGTCGTTCCTGCCATGCCAATCTCACCTGATACCGATCAGGATCTCCCTCGCGTTTGTTACCCACTCCCTAGTAGCGACCGAATTCATGCAAGCTTGAGTTGCAACTAATCCGGGTAACCGTCAAACGAGTGAACAAATACCCTTAAGTGTGTGGACCGTATGGTCCGCATCGACGGCTTTTCGACCGGTTTGTAGCGGCGGTTCGATGCCTTCTTCGATGATCAAGACCGCGCCCATGCCGGCGCGTTTTGCGCCGACGATGTCATGCTCTGGTGAGTCACCAACAAATAATACGTCTTGCGCGTTGAGAGTTGATTTCTGTAGCGCAAAATCAAAAAATCCCGGATCCGGTTTGCACGATTTCGCCGTTTCAGAGCTCGTCCAATGGTCCAAATACTGGTGAAGGTTTTCCCGTTCGACGAGCGGTTCAAGCATATCGTTATCGATGTTAGAGACGATCGATAAGTACAGACCACGGTCCTTAAGAAAGGCTAGTGTTTCAATACAGTCTGGTTTAACTTCGAGACAATTGAACAACGCGGTTTGTTGAATTTCGTGATAGTGGCGATGTACCTCAGGGTCATAGCGAGCACCGACGATAGCGCAGAAGCGCAGATACATATCATGAAATAAATCGCGGTGTAGGTAGTAGGGCTTATCGGCATATTCGTGACTAATTTCCCGAGTCGCGTTCGTGTAGGCGTGCTTTATTTTCTCGTCGCTTTCATCAACACCCATTTTTCTTACGCTATCGATCAAAATAGGAATGTTAGTGCGCGCGACATTGCGATAGCTGAACAAAGTGCCGCCCAGATCAAAAAATAGGCCCTTGATTGTCATCGTACTCGGCTCCTCGTTGACCGAGCCCGAGCGCGGTGGTCTTCGATTGGGTTAATTGGCGAATAGGTGTTGGATTGAATTCGTATAATATTCGATCAGAGCGCCTTCGTCAGGGTTCACGCGGTAGCGCCCATCTGTTTCGAGCAGCAAATGGCGAATCACCATCATTTCTATTGCACGATCAAGCGCGAAACTGTTAGCCGCATCGTAAATGAGATGTCGATTGCCGCTCATCGCTAAGCGATCGAGTAATTGCTGTACTTGGGCCTTGAGCTCGAGTTCCGTGTACTCTCGTTCGGCGTCTTGCAGTATTGTTGCGAGCAGGGGTACAGCGAGTGCCGGCACGAGGCTACCAACAGCGT
Organism: Gammaproteobacteria bacterium; assembly: GCA_963854885.1. Taxonomy (GTDB): domain Bacteria; phylum Pseudomonadota; class Gammaproteobacteria; genus UBA11873. Next base: position 2,000 of record CAWLAW010000068.1, read on the forward strand.
CCATCAGGGTGTCGGCAAGCTTTGTTACTTCGCGAAAGCGTTCGTCTACGTCGCCTTGTCTGAAATCAATATCGTTGCTCTGACAATATCCGCGTAGCGATATTGGGCTACCAAACTGAACTGCCGCATAGCCAAAACGATTCCAGCGATTGCGCATTTTCAGTTTCAGAATATTCAGAACAAAACTGCTCGTGTTGCGTATCGCTCCCCATTTACCTGGCTTACGGTCGGCTTGCGAACGTTCGATTAGCAACGTGCGATCTTCAAGAACACGATCATAATTTATTCCAACCGGGACAAATACGACGTCACGTTCACCAGCCGGATCATAGGAACGAACCATGTAGTCGACTAAGCCGAGTTTCGGCGCACGTAAACGTCCGTCTCGGCTCAACCCGCCCTCGGGAAAGACGGCTTGGATGATGCCGCCTTCAATTGCCATTTGAACGTAGCGGGCGAGTACCTTGCGATACAGCTCGTCACCGGACCCACGCCGAACAAAATAGGCGCCCATCGAACGGATGAGTTGTTGCAATGGCCATACTCGTGCCCATTCGCCGACGGCATAACTCAGCGCGGCGTGATGGACAACCATATACGTCGCGAGTAAGTAATCGATATTACTCCGGTGATTGAGCACGAATACCAAACTGGCTTTCGGGTCAATATTGACGAAGCCTTGTTTGTCCGCATAAACAACCCGGATCCAATAGAGCAATCTAACTGCGCGCCGTGCGATCCAATTGCCAATGCCGAAATACATGTAGGCATTAAACGACGGACATATTTCTGTGGCGTAGTGCCGTACCCTAAGCATTGCGACATCGGTTGGAACACCGCTTTCATGCGCCCAATGTTGGGCCGCCTCGAGGACTTCCGGATCGTAACTTAGTCGATCGATTAGGACTTGGCGCCGATTGAGTTTAAACGGGCGCACTTGAATTCTCAGCCGTCGGTTCATCTCGCCGATCGCCTGATTAACCTTGCGACGGAAAACCCAACGAACACTCGGTACCAATACCCGTTCGAGCGCCAGCCAGCTACCTGCCAACAGCAGTAGCACCAAGAACCACAGCGGAATCGAAATAGTTTCTGTCACCTAATAACGACCTTGGTTCAATGCCCTGGGCCAATGATACACTCGTGTAAGACGAACGGCGGGGATAGTCATCGGCTAGATTGAGCTAGGCAGATAATTCTCTCAGACATTGATCGGCGGCAGGCTGGACGGCCGAGCAGCGCACGAAACCATCGACATTTTGAGATAGGAATCCATTATGAATACGACGTTCAATTGCGCACTCGAAAGCGGCTCGCTAGAGGGTAGTTACGATGACAAATTTTCTCGCGTGGTTGAGGCATTTGAAAGCAACTTCCGCGAACGCGATGAGCTGGGTGCCTCGGTCTGTGTAATGATTAATGGCGAACCGGTCGTCGACTTGTGGGGCGGGACAGCACGCAAAGAGACTGATCAGAAGTGGGATCGAGACACGCTTTCCATCGTTTGGTCGTCAACCAAAGGCGCGGTGTCGTTTTGCGCCCATTTGCTTGCTTCGCGTGGACAATTGGATATCGACGCGCCGGTCGCAGACTATTGGCCGGAGTACGCTCAAAACGGTAAAGAATCGACCACTGTCAAAATGTTGTTAAATCACCAATCCGGCGTTTGTGCGGTCAGCGAAGCATTACCGCTCGGTGCCTATGCGGATTGGGACACGATGGTCGCAGCGATCGAACGCCAAGCGCCATTTTTCGAGCCCGGTACTGCACATGGTTATCAAGCGTTAACCTATGGCTGGCTCATGGGCGAAGTGATTCGTCGCGTTAGCGGTCAGTCACTCGGCGCGTTTTTTCGCGACGCGATAGGCGACCCTCTGGACCTCGATTTCTGGATAGGCCTTCCCGAAGCGCTCGAATCGCGCAGCGCAAGAATGATTATGCCGGAAATGAATCTCGATGATCCGTCGCCGTTTTATCGCGCCATGAGCAAGCCCGAAAGCGTTCAGGCTCTGGCACTGGGGAATAGCGGTGGTTATATGGATCTCAACGACGAGGGGATCCGCGCGTTCGATACGCGCGCTGCGCATGCGGCACAGATAGGCGGAGCGGGCGGCCTCGCGAATGGTCGTGGCCTCGCGGGACTTTATGCGCCATTGGCGTGTGGTGGCACTCTCAACGGCGTCGAGTACGTGTCGCCAGACGTGCTCGCACGAATGGGCGCCGTATCTTCAGCGAGCTCACGTGACGTAACATTACTCGCGCCCATGCGATTTTCCTTAGGGTTCTTTAAAGCGATGGATAATCGGCGTTCTGCGCCGGGCACGCAGGACAGTATGTTTTTGCCCGAGGCCGCATTCGGTCACCCCGGTTTCGGCGGTAGCATCGGGTTCGCCGATCCCGAATCCGGCGTGTCGTTTGGTTACAATATGAATCGCATGGGGCAAGGCATATTGCTCAACGAACGTGGACAAAGCTTAATTGATGCGGTTTATCAATCGTTGGGCTACCGATCACGCGAATCTGGTAATTGGCTTAAATAGCGCGTAATTGCCTCGTCAACAGGCATCGGGCGAGCCGCCGTTACCGGCGATGGAGCATCTCGGCTTGCGAATACGATAACTGGACATGCTTGAGTCTTTCGATTTAACCAGAATAGTGCGACCCTCTCGGCCCCATGTTGAGCGATAACCCCAGACGCGCGCGAATTGTTACCCTAGCCCTGCCGATCATCGGCGGCATGATGTCGCAAAACCTCTTAAACCTCGTTGATACTGCTATGGTTGGCTACTTAGGTGATGCGGCATTAGCGGCGGTCGGTTTGGGTAGCTTTGTGAGCTTTATGTCGATGGCGATCGTGCTCGGCATCGCGGTTGGGGTGCAAGCCACTGCGGCGCGTCGCAAAGGTCAAGGCCGATTCGATGAAATGGCTGTCGCGTTGAATGCCGGCCTACTCGTCGTACTGTGTGTTGGGCCGCTGCTATCTGCAGTTCTGTATAATTTCGTACCCCAGTTTTACCCGCTTTTAAATGCCGATCCGGAGGTCATTGCGCAAGGCGTGCCCTATTTGCAGTGCCGTATTCTGGCCATTATTTTCGTTGCCAGTAATTTTGCATTCCGTGGGTATTGGAATGCTGTCGACCAATCGCGCTTGTACATGTTCACGTTGTTGATCATGCATGCGTGCAACATTTCTCTTAACTACGTCCTAATTTTCGGCAAGTTCGGCTTTCCAGAGCTTGGCACGACCGGTGCAGGGATAGGTACGGCAGTCTCAACAGCGATAGGCACGGGCACGTATATATTTCTAGGTTTTAAATACGCCCGCGCCGAAGGTTTCTTCCGCAAGAAACCGACGCGTAAGGAAATTGGTCAAATCGTTCGTCTGTCGACACCTAGCGGGATCCAGCAATTATTTTTTTCCGCTGGCATGACGGCTATGTATTTGATCATCGGAAAAATTGGCACTTCAGAATTAGCCGCCGCCAACGTTCTACTAAATTTAACCTTGCTCGCGTTACTGCCGGGAATGGCACTCGGGTTGTCTTCAGCAACATTAGTCGGCCAAGCCTTAGGACGCGGTGATCCTGCAGACGCTAAGCAATGGGCTTGGGATGTCCTTTGGGTCGCACTAGTATTACTTGGCGCTCTCGGGGTGCCGATGTTAATCGTGCCCGATCTAATGCTTGGGGTGTTTTTACAAGATGCCGCGACTTTGGATCTGGCGCGCGCACCGATGCGGTTAATAGGCGCCACGATGATGGTAGAGGCAGCTGGTATCGTGCTTATGCACTCCCTGCTCGGGGCGGGGGACGTTCATCGCGTCATGCGCATTTCGATCTCTTGCCAGTGGTTGTTTTTCCTGCCGCTCGCCTATTTAATCGGCCCAGTGATGGGCTTCGGGCTAATGGCAGTATGGTCGTTAAATATTCTCTATCGTGCGATGCTCGCGGCGATTTTCGCGATCCTTTGGCATCGGGGCACGTGGGCGTCAATAAAGATATAGTCATTCCCCGTCGCAAGTGAACAAGCGACGCTCGACAACATGGGCAAAACAGCTGGAGCAATACACCATGAGTGACGAAGCGTTTAAACAACAATTATCGGAACTGTACCAAGGCGAAGTGATTGGCGAAGTGGCGATCAACGGCATGCTGCCTCAGTTCGACGATCCCGTGCAACGATACAAATTGGCCAGCATCTTGCAACTCGAAACGGAGACGAAAGCGCGCTTGCGCCCCGTGCTGATGGAACTAGGTATCGATCTCGCCGAAACAGCCGAAGCCCGACAAGCAGGCCTTCAGATGGCGACTGCTATGCAAGGCCTGAATTGGCAAGCAGCGATGGACGGACTGCGCGATGTGATCAAACCTTATGTCGCTCGCTACCGCGAAATAGCCGCTGGTGCGCCCCAACAATACAAAGCCGTCGCCGAATCGATGTTGGTGCACGAACAGTCGCTTTATGATTTCCTCGTGCAGGAACTCGCGGGTAACGGCGATGTGGCGATTGGTGCAGTGGTTGACCAACTTCAGCATAAATTGCCGCGGCCGTAGCTGGTTTATGTCTGCACACTTGAAAGATAAGCACTCGAAAGCGAGAATTAAGTGACGGACTTCGAATTGGTAGATGCAGTCGCGTCCCACGCGGCATTATTTATTACGTTTTTCATGGCATTCATCTCCGCAACCTCAGCGTTGCTCGTTGTAGCGCATGTTGCAGCGGAAAAAATGCCGGTCGCCTTAGTTCGCGTTGTCATTGCCATCTATACCGTCACATCGCTGTTTGTAATCGGTTGTTTTCAGCGTCTTACTCAAGTCGCGTTAGGCATCCAAGGACAAATGGGCGAGTCTCTAAATTGGCAAACGAGGCGGATTGGGTTTTGCCAATGCTGACTTGGTTCGGGATGGTCGTGATGGGCGGAATATTTATCAGCGCGGTTTGGTACTTTCAACACGCGCGATCCGCTAATCGTGAGGCGTAAAGAGTATCCATGACGGCGAAGACATATAACGCCTCTTGCGCGTGCGGCAGCTTAAGTTATCGCTTCACTACCGAAGTAGTTCCCGAGCAATGGCGGGTGCGTAAGTGCACCTGTTCGTTTTGCTCGAAACAAGAAAACCATATTCATGTGTCCGATCCATCCGGGCAGGTAAGTTATGAAATTTCGCGTCCAGAGAATCTCAGTCGCCTTCGATTTGGTACAAAAACGGCGGATTTCATCACTTGCTCGAATTGCGCCGCTTACCTGGGCGCAGTGATGAATTCCGAGGCGGGAATGTTTGCGGTGCTCAACGCCGACCTAATTGGTGAACGGTTGAACTTACCCGTAGCGCCATGTGTTTCGTTCGACGGAGAGGATCTCGATGCACGTTTGGACCGGCGCAATGCCGGCTGGACACCGGTTGTGGGTGATCAACTAACGGTCGATTAGTTGAGATGGCAATGCCGGCACCGGTGCTAGGACGATTCTCATAACGCTGAGGGCGAATCGCCGGCAACATGCAGTACGAAGCAATCGCTATGCAGGGATACCGAGCACTGATTTGTAGTTCTCCCAAAAACCAATAATCGCTGATTCGGTAACTAAGTGCGCGGCGTCTTCGGCCTTGCCGCCGCCCATTGCAATATACGATGTCTGGCCACGTTCACGGCGCACGGCCTTCTGTACAATTTCTACCGCCTCGCCATCCTCCATCGAGACGTAACCGGCCGGGCCAATTAAGTTCGATTGCTTGATCCGAATAGCGCGCATTTCAGAATCGTCATCGGCATAACCGAAGTGCGTCCACACGAGTTCGAAGCCATTCGGGCCGTCGGTTACAGTTTGACGGACAGCTAGGGTGTTGGCGATTTGCTGAATCACTAAGTTCGGAAACAACGACATGATCACCAGCGTTATGCCATCGTCGAACTCGGGCCGACCTGCAAGCACTGACGGATCTGCCAATTTAAAATTCTCGTCGTAGCTGCGCACGTCTTTGAATATCTCACTGTCTGCCGCGGCACTGCTGCTCGCGGCTTTTGCATAGAGCATGCTGTGGCGATGGTGGTCGTCCATAAGGCATTCGCCGGTCTGCGAGGAGCGATATAATCCAAAGGTTGTATGGAATAGATGCAATAAGCTCGCGTGATAAGGGTCGCGGGTGTTTTCGGCGTAAAGCTTCCAATTGCCATGAATGTATTGGCGTTGATCGCCGAGTACCTCGATCGGTCGGTTGAAGATACGTTTGATGCTCGCAACCATCATTGGACCGAGAAATTCCTCTAGCGTCCCAATAGTGTTCGAGAACGATGCGAAAATCATGCCGTTGAGGATCTCGGCGCGAAGCTTATTCAGATTGTGATCGGCCAACTCAAAGTCATCGGGCATTCCGCCTTTACCTTCGATTCCAGCACGAAACGGTACGCCCTTTAGTTGCCCTTTTAAGTTGTACGCCCACTGGTGATAAACGCACTGTAGTCGTTTCGTGTTTCCGCGACGCTCGCGGCAGATTAAAGCGCCTCGATGAGCACAACGATTCTGCATCACGTTTACGGCGCCGTCGTTATCACGAGTAACGATCACCGGCATTTCGCCGATTGAGGTGGACTTAAAATCGCCTGTATTGGGGATCTCGGCTTCAAGCCCAACGAAACTCCATGATTCGCCGCGAAATATGCTTTCCTGTTCGCGCTCATAGTAAGCCGGGTCGGTAAATACTTCGTACGGAACACGAAATCCACTGTCCGGCGAGGGCCAAGGTTTAGCATCCCCGACGATCGTTTCAGGATCGGTCATGAACGTTCTCCGTTAAAGTGGTGTGACGAGCAAAGTATCGACACGATCGGTATCGTAGATGACTAATTTTTCCGCGAATTTCAGTTCGCTGTCTACTGAAACAATCTTATCTTCATAGACCCCGGCGCTAAAAAGTTCCGTCACGCCGTTGCCGCGAGTTCGATACACGACGTAGTGGCTACGCGCGCTCACTGAAGCTCGAGAAATATCCGTCAATAGGGTCGAACTAACAATGTGCCGATATTGATGTCGCTCAAAAATATTTGCCTTTCGCAGCGACACGACTCGGTCGACGAGCATGCCTTTCGAGTCGCAAAAAATGGCCGCGAGCGGGAGTCCCCGCGAGGTGTTTTCGAGAGCCGCAATTTTGTAGACACATTCAGCGGCGAAATAGTCCGGCCAAGCTTCAAGTCGATCGTCGTCAATGCACTGCACATACTCGGCGAGCAGTCGCTCGACCCGGAACTGCAGGTGAGACTCCGCCAAGGTGCTAAGATCCATTGTTCAGCCTCACGATGATATAGGGTGCGGGACTTGCCACCAGGTGTCATGATCGGAATTTCTGAACACAACGTCAATGCTGGGAAGCTTAGAGCTAAAATATGCGCTCCCGATCGCGGATTTTAATAATTTAGTGCGTTATTTTTTACCAGGAGTAA
>CAWLAW010000069.1:0-9390 GCA_963854885.1 Gammaproteobacteria bacterium
TCAAGAAGGATTGTATCTACACCACAAAGCTGTCGCCGAAGCGGTGCAGGTTCCGCAGATATTGTATAACGTGCCGGGTCGAACGGCATGCGATATGCTCCCGGAAACGATCGCAAGACTGGCACAGATCGACAACATCATCGGGGTAAAAGAAGCCACTGGCGAAGTTCAAAGAGTGCGCCAAATTAGAGACCTGTGCGGAAACGATTTCATCTTGCTGAGCGGTGATGATGCGACCGGCCGGGAATTCATGCTCGCTGGCGGCGACGGCGTCATTTCGGTGACAGCAAACGTCGTACCAAAGGAAATGGCCGACCTATGTAGCGCCGCACTATCCGGTGATAGCGAACGTGCGGCCGCAATTGATGAGCGGCTTGCGCTGCTTCACCAGGCGCTATTTTGCGAATCAAATCCGATCCCGGTCAAATGGGCTGTGCACGTGATGGGCATGGCCGAAGCGGGTATTAGGTTACCACTGACATGGCTGTCTCCAGCCGGACGCGACCGGGTCAGCGAGGCGCTCAAGCATGCCGGTGTTAAATTCGACTACCATGAATAACGCAGAAAATGCCCCAAACGGCATGCGTTTTAGAGCAATCAAAGTTTCGAGAGGTCAATCAAGAATGTTGAAGACTTGCATCGCGAGCCTACTGTCGGTCGTGATGCTTGGCGGTTGCAGTAAACTGATCCCCAAGTTTGATGAAGTGCTGCCCGACAAGCGAACACAATATAAGAAGAGCAAAACACTTCCTGACCTTGAAATTCCACCTGATCTAAGCGTCGACGCCATTCAGGACATTATGGCGATACCGACCATTGGTGAGGGTGATTCTGCGAGTTTCTCCACCTACCAAGAACGCATTGCAGAACGCAAACGGAATGTGGAATTGGAACGCACGGAATCTGGCGCAATCAAGTTACTCGAGAATGAACACATCCTCGCAGTGGAGGGCGTTACCGCGCAAATTTGGCCTCGATTAGGTCAGTTTTGGAGCGACCTGGGCTACGGCATGGAACTCAATGACGAAGAGCTAGGGGTCGTGGAAACCGCTTGGAACGAAAATCAGGAAGAGTTAATCCGCGACAAGTTTAAGGTATTCGCCGAACCTGGCCAAGAAACAGGAACGACCTTGCTCTATGTATCGCATCGTGGCGAAGAACTCGTCCCTCAAGGCGAACAATTGGTGTGGCAAGCTCGCGCTCGCGATATTACGCTTGAACGCCAAGTTGTCGAGAAAATCGAGAAGACCCTCCGAGGGGTTTCGAGCGAGACCGTCGAGCAAAGCTCTCTGGCAACAGCCGGACCAATCGAATCCGAATCGCAGCAAGGTAGCGGCGAAAGGAGCACGCTGGCCGTTATCGGTCGAGCCGAGCTGATCAGCGCCGGCGGCGGTAAAACCTACCTCGCCGTGGCGGAAGATTTTGATAATGCCTGGAAAAGTTTGGCAGTCGCGCTTGGACAAGTCGGCATACCGATAGAACAAGAAGATCAAGGTCGGGGTCTCTATTTCATCCGCATGCCGGGCTCTAGCGAGGTGAAAAAGAAAGGTATGCTCTCAAAACTCAAATTTTGGGACGGAGATAACTCCCAACTTCAGATCAGCCTGACTGGGGTCGGGGCAAAGACGGAGATCGTCGTGTTGAACAAAGCCGGAAAATGGGCGACCAGCGATAGTGCGAACAAACTACTCAGCCGCTTAAACCAAGAACTCAACGCGCGCCTATAGTTTTTTGGCAGATCTCCAGTTCGAATTAGAGCGCAATCAGACAAACATGTGTGAGCGACACAGCTGTCGAAATTGGCGGCACTATTTTGACATTGATGGAAGTTAGGGACTTGTCAAAGGGGGTATTCTTTGCGCATCGCCGTTCTCGCAAGCGGTAGCAGTGGAAATGCTACGGTCGTTGAGGCGGGAGACTCCGCCATATTAATCGATTGCGGATTATCCGTTCGCCGCTTGGAGCAACGCGCGGTAGAACTCCAATTCGATTTGTCCAAATTGAGCGGTATCGCGGTCACCCACGAACATGGGGATCATATCGGCGGCGTAGGCGCACTAGCGAGACGTTATAAGCTGCCGGTCTACATGACGCATGGCACTCGGGTGGCATCATCGTTTGATGATCAGCAAGGTCTCGAGATCCGCGAAATTTCACCTCATGAATCGTTTAAATTAGGTCAACTAGACGTACATCCCGCACCGGTTCCGCATGACGCAAGAGAACCCTGCCAATTTGTTATCGAATCCCAGCAAGCGCGAGTCGGGGTCTTGACAGATTTGGGTAGTGAGACGCAGCACATCCATCAGCATTTTGCCGATTGCCAGGTGTTGGTTCTAGAGTTTAATCACGATCCGGGCATGCTTGATGAGTGTGAATACCCTGAGTCGGTTAAGGACAGGATTGCCGGTCGGTTAGGCCATTTTAACAACCACCAAGCACTTCAGCTGCTTTCGAAGCTACACTCCAAATGTTTGCAACATGTTCTCGCCGCACATATCAGTGAACGCGCAAATGACAACAATTTAGTGCAAAGGATGTTGCAGCAATCGCTGGCGGGAACAGGTATCGCCTGGGGCGTTGCACATCAAGATAGAGTGACCCCGTGGATTAGCGTTTAGGGTATTTACTGCCGAACGAAAATCAACCGCCAACGGTAGTCTGTGCAATCATGGCAGTTCCGGTTGAGTCAACATTGGTCTAGCTCTTTACGTGCTTCATTAACCGTCGCCGGCGCTGGGCCTGCTTGGGCGTTAGGACATTGCGTTTGTGCGAATACGGATTTTTGCCTTGTTTGAATTCTATCCGTACTTGAGTCCCAATGAGTTTGAAACTATTACGAAAATAATTGGCGAGATAGCGCCGATAGGACTCCGGTACGGATGCCGTTTGATTACCGTGAATGATTATCGTTGGCGGATTGCGGCCGCCAAAATGGGCATAGCGCAATTTGACTCGCCGTCCCCGTACCATTGGTGGCTGATGCGTTTCAAGCGCGCGTAACAACATTTCTGTCACCGTGCTCGTTTGCGCAGTGACCTGCGAGGATCGCCAGGCGGCTTGAATGTTGCCATACAGATTGCCGACGCCAGTTCCATGAAGCGCCGAAATAAACATCGTCTCGGCATAATCTATAAACTTTAGTTTTCGATCGAGTTCGCGACGAATTCTATCGCGATCATCATTTTCTAGTCCGTCCCATTTGTTTACTGCGATCACGACGGAACGACCACTTTCGACGACTAAGCCGAGTAAATGAACATCTTGATCAGTTATCGCCTCTTGTGCGTCCATCACGACGATGACAACCGTTGCGAGATCAATTGCTTGCAGTGCTTTTATTGCACTGAACTTTTCAACAACATCGCTGACTCGTCCACGGCGTCGAATACCCGCTGTGTCAATTAAAGTATAGGGGACCGAGCGACGTTCGAAATCGGTTGCCACGCTATCGCGCGTTGTTCCAGGAAAGTCCGCTGTAATCATCCGCTCTTCACCGAGCATTCGATTCACCAACGTAGATTTACCAACGTTCGGTCGACCAACGACAGCAACCCGAATACGGTCTTGCTGAATATCCGATGAATAGTAACTATTTGGATGCCAATCGGCTGTTACGAGTGCCACGAGATCATCGACTCCGGCGCCGCTAATCGCAGAGATCGCCAGAGGTGCGCCTAGGCCAAGGCCGCTAAATTCTGCCGTAACAATCTCGACATCGCGATGGTCGAGTTTGTTGATCACCAAGTAAACGGGTTTTCCGGTTTTCCGCAGCGCCACAGCAATCGCTTGGTCCTCGCTACTCAGTCCGTCTTTCGCATCAACAAGGAGTAATAAAACATCGCTATCAGCCACCAACCCAAGTGCTTGGTCGGTTACTTTCGCGTGAATGTTATCTTTTGCGAAGCTATCTATGCCGCCGGTATCGGCAACGAAATAGGCGGCTCGGCCGATTCTACCAACACCGACATTTACGTCGCGCGTCACCCCCGCGACGTCTGCAACAAGTGCATCGCGCGTTTTAGTTAACCGATTAAATAACGTCGATTTACCCACGTTAGGGCGACCTAAAATCGCGAGTACGGGTTTAGCATCTTGCCGAGTCTCCTCGCTCATCGAATCGGACACTGTAATTACGGCTCCTCGACCGATGCGGGGGCGTTTTTCAATCTGTATGCCGACAAAACGCCTGAAGTACTAAAAGCTAGTAACACATCGCCAACATTTCGGGTCGGAACGAGGATCCGTTGCTTATCGAGTCGAATGCGATAGACGAACTCGCCATTTTCACGATTCATCCAATGGAGATAACCTTCAAAATCCCCAACGACGACGTAGTCTCCAAATACTGTCGGACCGGAAACACCGCGCGCCTTCAAGCCATCTTGTTTCCAAATGGATGTACCGGTGCTGCGATCGAGTCCCCAAACTGCGCCAAGTTCATCGGTAACGTAAACGTGTGAGTCATCTGCTGATAAACTCGAATGAGAGGAGATGTCGCGCGTCCATTCCAGTTGCCCAGTGAATACCGATACCGCCGCAATACTCGCCTGGAAACTTGCCACATACGCGACTTCATCAATGATGATTGGCTCTGCATCAATGTCTACCATCCGCTCTAAGTCCGAGCGTCCACTTGGTACGCCCAAACGGGTTTCCCATTCTTGTTTTCCCGTCGAAACGTCGAGAGCCACCAAGCGACCATTGTCGAAACCGACAATAACGAACCCGTCATAAATCACCGGGGTGCTCGACCCGCGTAGCGTTAAAACGGGGATCGTTCGGTCGTACACCCATTTGCGTTTACCCGATGCGGCGTCCAGACCGAATAACTTGCCATCGCCGGTGCGCACGATCACGGTTCCCCGATCGGCAATCGGCGGAGCAAGAACTTCACTAGAAACAAGCGCAATCCATTTCTGCTCGCCGGTTCTGACATCTCGAGCAATAACCTCGGCGTCGGAAGTGCCCGCGAATACAAGTCCTTCGCCGACCCCAGGCCCGCCGGAAATGCGCAACTTTTTGTCTCGCTCCGTCCAAATTTCATCACCCGTTTCAGCACTCATGGCGATCATTCGTCCGTCACGGTCTGCTGTGAATACTAAGTCTTCGTAGGCTGCTGGTGTCAGCTGAATGAAAAGGTTATCAACACCCTTTCCGTAGCGATCAGACCAAACTTTCTCGACCTCGATTGTCGGTTCAAATTCAACGAGTTCTGCTGGCGGAACAGAATTATCGGACTCTCTGGCAACTAAATTGCTCACGGAATCTTTTACGTTAGCGCACGCGCACAAAGCACTAATTGAGAGCAGTAAAATGAAGGTTCGGATTCTCATAAGAGCGATTTAATGTGTCACCAGATTAATGTTATCAATCTTTAGTTGCAGTGCCCCTGCTGAGCCGCCACGTTGTAAAACATCGTCCAGCGTCTTGCTATACATCTCGCGAGCTTTTTCTTGCTCACCTTGAGCCAAAAATAAATCGCCACGTAATTCGCTAAATTGGTCCGCGTAAAGTGGATCAATTTGATCTACCACGGAACTCGCTTGTTCGATTTCGCTTTGCGCTAACAGGACTTGTGCCATCCGGGCTTGCGCTAGGGGTTTAATCTTTCCACCTGGCGAATTGTCGATGACCCACTGTAGGCGAGTTTTTGCTTCCTCTAAGTCGCGCGCATCCACCGCGATTTTGGCGATCACTAGAGCGCTGAGTTTTGCATAGGTACTTTTCGGGTAACCACTAATAATCGCATCCGCCGTCGCACTCGCTTCTTCGCTCGAGCCGTTTGACGCGACGCGTAGCAAGTGCTCGTAGTTGATGGAAGCATTTTGGCCTTCGGTCATTCGAGCTGCTTCCCAGTATCGATAGCCAAAAAGCCCGCCCAGTCCAAGTATCAAACCCAACGTGATTGCTTTTCCGTTTTCGCTCCACCATTTTTTTATTTTTTCTAATTGTTCGTCTTCGGTTGTGTACGCGTCCAACTTAATTCTCCTGTCGAGCTTTTGGCGCCCGCGGGCTGGTGGTGCTCATTTTAGCAACGAACGGCTCGTGGTAACGGCCTGATCCTGCGCTACAGTTTGTTGTTCGACATCATCGCGAAGCGGCTTTATCGTTACCGTTTCCTCGAGAAACTCCTGTTCCCCAATAATCAGTGCGAGTTTCGCACCACTGCGATTCGCTTTTTTCATTTGCGATTTGATGCTCCCGCCGCCGCAATGGCAGAGTACTCGCCATTTGGAATCGGCGCTGCGAAGTTGTTCACTCAACAACATTGCTCTCGATATATAGTCGCTGTCGCTAGAGATAACGTAGATGTCGGCCTCGCTATCGTCACCGGTAACTAAGTGTGGTTCTGCGAGTTCTATCAGGCGCTCCAGGCCCATAGCGAAACCGATAGCTGGAGTTGGCTTGCCGCCCAAATTTTCGACTAAGCCATCATAACGTCCGCCGGCACAAACAGTGCCCTGTGCTCCAAGTTCATCTGTAATCCACTCGAATACGGTGTTCGAGTAATAATCGAGGCCACGTACCAGGTGCGGGTTTATTTCAAATTTAATACCAGCGTCCGTTAGCATTACGCAGAGTTGATCGAAATGTCCCCTGGAAGCGTCATCGAGGTGGTCGCTAAGCCGCGGCGCTCCTGCGATGACACGCTCAAGCGCCGGGTTTTTACTATCCAAAATGCGCATTGGATTGCGTTCGAGCCGCGTTATGCTGTCGCTGTCTAGTTCGTCTTTGTGGGCCGAAAAATACTCGTGCAGGATTGAACGATAGACCTTTCTGTTATCGACAGTCCCTAGCGTATTGAGTTCAAGCCGCAAATTGTTTAAACCCAGTGCTTGCCACATGCGGGCTGTCATGAGGATTAATTCAGCATCAATGTCAGGGCCCGGTAGGTCGAATACTTCAACGCCAATTTGATGAAATTGGCGATAACGGCCTTTTTGCGGCCGCTCGTGGCGAAACATCGGCCCGATGTACCACAGTTTCCGTTGCGCTTTTTGGATTAATCCGTGTTCGAGCACCGCGCGCACGCATCCTGCTGTCCCTTCAGGGCGTAAGGTTAGACTGTCGCCGTTGCGGTCCAAAAACGTGTACATTTCCTTTTGTACGATATCTGTTACATCGCCAATCGAGCGCTCAAAAACGGCGGTGTTTTCCATTATTGGCAACCGAATTTGGCGATACCCGTAAGCCGATAAAATTTCGGTTAACAAGTTCTCCACAAATAGCCACACGCTCGATTGCGCTGGAACAATATCGTTCATCCCTCTGATCGATTGAAGTTTCATTGTGCTTCTTGGCCGTCGTCTAGTTTCGTTCCCAGTTCCAGTTGAGCAACCCCAGCAACCGAGTAGCGGCTAAGATCAATCTCGCTATCATTGTGATGCAACGTAATCGAATCACTGTTACCAAGAATTAGCCGGTAATATTGTTCGCCCGCGAGGTCAATTGGTTTGCCTGCTGTTGCTGTTCCGTAGTAGAGCCTCTTGCCGTCGGTATCGTAAATTTCAATCCACGCCTCGTTTTTCGTTTCGATCTGCAAGCGGTTTTCTAACCCCAGTCCCGCTTCAATCGATGTCTCAATTTGCGCTTCCCCGAGAATAGTTTCCGAAGGTTGCACGTTAGCGGGTAGTTCGAGCAACCATCTATCCGCATCGTCCTGAATTTCCGGAAAGTTATTCGGTAAATGATCTGCCGATACGTGCTCAATTGATTTAGTAGAGATCGTACTCGTTGTCGTCAACTCGTCATTGTTAGAACGCCACCATGCAACGATTAACAGTGTAAGAATCGCAATTAAGCCGTAAGTGATAGCTTTAATTACTGCACTATTAATTCCGACTTGAACTGGCGCCCGCGAGGTAAAATCTGCTAGCGTTGGGGGAGTAACAGTCGCATGATTTTCATATGCATCAACAATACCTACCGGGTCCATATCCAGCTCTTTTGCGATCGAGCGGATGTAACCTTTTATAAACATTGGCTCCGGCAAATTTTCGAAATCGTCTCGCTCTAAGGCTTGAACAATCTTCGTGTCCAAGCGTAAGCGTGCCGCTAATTCGGTCGGACTAATAGATTTTGCCTCTCGTCCTGCTGCGATAAGGCGCCCAGGCGATCGGTCCGTTTTCGCTTGTGCACTCCCGGGCTCAATATCTTTTTGTGCCATTACGCGCCTTCTGATTCGAGATATTGCCGTGCTTCGTCGCTGTCGGGAAATTCCTTTTCCAAAAGAAGTCTATAACTAGCGAGAGCGTCTTTATCCCCTAGCTCCCGCTCAATTTGGATTCCTGTCCACAGGCTCTGGGGACTATGCTTGCCAATTTCGAGATAACGCTGCAAGTACGCCCGTGCTGGTAGAAATCGCTCTAATTGCACACTAAGTAGGGCCATTTGTAATAGCGGTGGTGCGACTCGCGGATTAATCGTCAACGCAGCTCGAAAATGTTTTTCAGCACTAATAACATCGTCGGCGGCCATTGCACACGTTCCGGCGTTGCTTAGTGCAATTTCGGGGGTGCGGTATAAAGGGTTTTCGATTGCTCTAAGAAACATCGCCTGGCCTTGCTCATGTCGACCGTGTTGGCAAAGTACTTGTCCGTAGTTATTCAAAATTGACGAACTTTTTGGATCTATTCGCAGCGCTTTCTTGAAATTCTCGTCCGCGTCGTCGAATTCGCCGATACGGTTGTAAAGTAATCCCATCGTGCCACGGGCTGGCGCATAGTTCGGGTCGGCGGCGACGGCTTTATTAAGTTTGGCTAGCGCGGCCTCGAAATCGCCTTCACTAACGTATTCGATCGCGATTTGCGTATTGATGACCGCTACTTTACCGCGATCTTCCGGCCGAATATTTTCTTTCGGAGACGTTGTGGTGCAGCCGTTAAGCAGCGCACAACCCAGCAGTAATAAAGCACTCTGGAATAGCATCCGTGTCATCTCACCCCGCGTTCGGACGATTTTGCGCGCCGCTTGGCACTTTTGGAGAGTACTTTTCCTACTAATTGTCCGCACGCCGCATCAATATCGTCACCGCGAGTTTTGCGTGTGATCGTAAGGATGCCGGCTCGGATGAGTTGGTCACGAAATTTGTCGATGGTTTCGCGAGACGAACATTCGTAGTTTGTGCCGGGAAATGGGTTAAACGGTATCAGGTTAATTTTTGCGGGTATTCCATTTAATCGTTTTGCCACGTCCCTCGCCAACGACTCACTATCGTTAACGTCTTTCAGCATCACATATTCAAATGTAATCTGGTCATGCGGATTTGCAGACGAATAGTGTTTACAAGCGTCCATCAAGTCTTCAAGTGGATGTTTCCGATTGATTGGGACAAGGACATCACGCAATTCATTGTTCGGCGCATGTAAGGAAATTGCCAAACTAACG
>CAWLAW010000070.1:0-9374 GCA_963854885.1 Gammaproteobacteria bacterium
CGATCACGTCTTTCAATCCTTCAGGCTCGTAGGGCTTGCCGTATCTTCCGGTGGTTATGGATTGGTCTACATGGCCCATTAAGGCAGCAATCTTTTGTTGATCTGCCCCGTTCTGTTTAAGGGTATCTGCAAACGTGTGCCGAAAACTATGAAAAACTTTTCCCTCTTCCCTGACGCCACATTTGTTGCGGTATCTCGCAAACCATTTAGAGGCTGGTCTTGAGTAACCAGTACTGAGTTGTTTAAGCTCAGGGAACAAACGGATCTCGGACTTGCGCTTCAAGGCTTCGACACGAGCAACTAATCCAAGCTCAATGAGTTTGCTGTGTATTGGTACGAGGCGCTTGCTCGATGCCGTTTTCACGCCCTTCTCGGCTTTATCGTTGAGATCCAGAACCCACATGTCATTGTGCTCACTAATGTCCTCCAGGTGCAGCTGGCAGAGTTCTTCTAATCGCGCACCGGTATATAGGCCCAACAAGGGAAGCCAGTAATAATAGGAACGCAAATACTTTTTTGCGGTGAATATCTCAGTCCCAAACAACAGATCCAGATCCGCATTATCAAATACTTTACGCTCTTCATCTGCTCGCTTTGGCTTCTTAAGGCTGAGACCAGTAAAGTGATTCGCGGCTACGTATCCGTGCCGTTGCGCCCATTCAAATAAAGAGGAGATCCGAATTAAGTATTTGTTGATCGTAGACACCGATAGCGTCCGAGAAGGAGACATTGAACAAATCTGCGTGATTGTCTTGCCACGGTACAAGGGGTCTTTGTTCAAGTTCGGCGGGAGTTGCTGTAATACCTTTTTGACGTGCCTAGCCATCACTGCGTCAATGAACTCTACTGGGGCGTCTTCCGTAATATCCACTAGTAGCTTAAATATGCTCTGATTTTCCTGCGTCGATTTCTCTTTCCAAGCCCCCTCTCTCGCCTTTTCATCGCAGTATTCGCTGATAACAGTACTCAACGGAGTAGCAATCGGTGGCGTAGTCTGGGGCTGCCCAGAGCTTGTTACGTTGAGTTCCTTAAGCAATCGGGCCGCGATCTCTGCTTCTTCCGTCGGATCCCCTCGGTCGATGGTGATCTCCTTGGTGACGGAATCCTCAGTGAATTTCAGATAAATATTGCTGAACTCTGGTGACGGTTTCTTTTTCCTAACCATATCTCGGCACTCGTCGAAGGCCTTTTGTGTGTGAGCGGCGAGCACTCTCGCCAAACTGTAAGCATAGGCGAGATTGCGCGTCTCAAGCGACTTCTTGATCTCGCGTTGTTTAAAGAAGGGTCTGAGATCGGTAGGGACCGTCATACGAAAATACAGAACCTTAGAGCCCCTTCGTAGTAGGTACGATGGCAAGGTTTTCACAGATTAACAGCTCCTCAATGTACCAAAGGTTTGTACCAGTGAGGCGATAGGAGCTGAGGTAAAATACTACATATTCATTTAATACAGTGACTTATAGCATTTATGGTGCCGGCTGGAGGAGTCGAACCCCCGACCTGATGCTTACAAGGCAACTGCTCTACCAACTGAGCTAAGCCGGCATTTGAATGACAAGGCTAACGGATGATTGGTTGGAAGAAACGCTCGCTGGGCGACCGCTTCGGCGCGTATTTTAACCGCATTTTGACCCGGTTGAACATGCTGAATTGATGAGTCCGAATTTGCAGTTAGTCGAACCGTGGTTTCGAACTATTTGTACTCGATGTTTCTGCACGTTTGATCAAATAACCTCGTTGGTTTCGCCTCCGACAATTTCGCTCGGACTAGGACACTGGCGCGACTCAATCGATGCGTCCCCGAGCACCTCCGCCGGAACTAATTTTATGTCTTCAAAGCCAATCGCCATTGTGGCGCTGATGAAGTAATGGTCGGTGCTTTCGAATTTTGGTACGACGACAGGCTTGTAGCCTTGTCGGGACATTTCCGCCAAGCGCCGATTTACCGAATCTTGCGAGTGAAACAAACCTAAGGATATCGAGTTTTTAAGTCCTCCTCGACGGATCAACATGTAATCGGTAACGCCACGACGTTCCAAATCATTGAGCTTTTGAAATGCTTGCGCGCCTGTTGTTGACTCGAGGTATACCCAAAAGAATCGGCGCTCACGTACTGTTTCCATACGCGTTTGGACAATTGACGTACGTCCACGCAACCATTCGCGCAGAATCTCCAATTGCTGTTTCTTCGTGATCGGACCAATCGCCACGCAACTTTCCGAAGCCTCGCTCAAATCGTTGCGTTCCGGGTCCAAATCGACGGTCGAGAGGTTGGAGCTTTGTCCGGCGGATTGCTGCGCATTTGGGGCCTCAGCTCGCTGCTTCGGCAATTCCGATAGCTCCGACAGGAGCCGCAGACTCGGCGCAGTTGACGGTAGCGCGCGGATATCTTTGGTTACTAAGGCCGACTCGCGGACTTCCTTACTTAGTTGCGAACCATAAACCAACACGTTGGCGACGAGAAATGCGACGGCCAACCATTTCATAAATCGGGCTCGGCGGCGAGCGCCAATCCTTGTAACACGAGGTCCGGCACGTGACGAAATTTAACTTGGCAAAGTTCCATGATCTGAGCTGCTCCACCGCCAGTTATTAACCACTGGGGTTGCTCATTTTGCGTAGCAGAAAAATTATTAAGCGCTCTCTCTATTCCGCCAATAAGAGCATCGATACAGCCGGTTGAAATGGCTGATGCCGTGTTTGTGGCGATCCCATTTGTCGGTTGCACGCGATCGAGGTACAAACGCGCCGTATTTCGGGTCAAACTGTCGAGCATTAAATTCAATCCTGGCGCGATCGAGCCACCGAGATGAACGCCGTTGCCTGAAACGTAATCCAAGGTCAGCGCGGTGCCGGCGTCGACAATCGCAACGGTACTGTTCGCGACGCTATATCCTGCCAGAACGGCTAACCAACGATCGACTCCCAGTTTAGTGATGTCGTCGTAGTGGGTCGTGACCCCTGCCACGTCCTCCCTGACTTTGATCAGCTCGGGTACGATTGACCACGCGGTGAACACCCATTTGGCTATTTTTTCCCCGACTGCGTTACCAGCCACATTGGAGATTAATACCCGTTCGGGCGATTCCCGCCGCAGCAATTCTCGCGGTGGCTGTTCGACAGCGGTATGCATCGTTACATGATCGTGCAACACACCATTGTTCAATACCGCACATTTGATTCGCGTGTTGCCAGCGTCGATGAGCAACACTACGGCGAGCCGTCCATCACGATGTGACCCGACATAAACGCTTCAACATCGCCATCATGCTCAATCAGTAACGTTCCCTCGGGGCCGACCCCACGCCCAATTCCTTCGACGATACGATCTGGCCCTTCCAAGCGAAATTTACGATCGCGCAACAGGTCGTAACTTTGCCATTCGGAACGATAGGGTTCGAATCCAGAATTCTTGAAATTGTTCAAGACATCGACGAGCTGATCTAATACTGCCCCAACCACGGCGTTTCTTGACGGAGAAGCGACGCAGGCTGCGCTGACGTCGGTCACGGGTTCGTTAATTCGATTGCGTGCGTCGGGAGATAATGTGAGATTAATACCAACGCCGATCGCAATGGTGCAAGGACCGCCAATTTCGGCGCGCATTTCAATTAATATCCCGGCGAGCTTACGTTCATCATGGTATATATCGTTTGGCCATTTGAGCTTTAACCCACTCGCACCAATTGCGCCTAGGGCTCGGATGATCGACACGCCAACCACCAGGCTGAGCGCAGATAGGGATTTCGGGGGTGAATCGAAACACCATCCGAGGGAAAGGCATAATCCACTGCCCGGTGGGGCCAACCAACTCCCACCACGGCGGCCGCGGCCCCGAGTTTGATGCTCCGCCATCCACACCACGCCGTGAATGTTCTGATCCGGAATTAAATCTAATAGGCGTTGATTTGTCGAATCGGTGACTCGGTCGATATGTACTTCGCGCAATTGCGTCGCTGTGGACTGGCGTAGATTGGCGTTTATCGCTTCGCGATCGAGAAATTCATAACCACCTGGAAGTCGGTAACCTTTCCCAGAAACTGCGTGAACCTCGACGCCCTCAGCCTGCAAGCGTTTAATTTGATTCCAAACCGCAGCCCGCGATACCCCAAGATCTGCGGCGATGTCTTCACCGGAATGAGCGCGGCCATCTTGTAGTCGTTCCAATACGGCGAACGCTTTTTGCATCTGGCGGAATACTGTCCAACCTACCTCAAAACGGTGGGGTCTTCAGAATCGTCATCGTCCTTCTTATCGAACTTTGGTGCGCCCGGGAGCTTAACTGTATCTCCTGGGTCCATACCTGCGTTCGGTTCGTCCGGAACTTCAAATGGTAATATCGTGGGATCTTCGTTGGTGAGAGAAACCTTCCCATCGTCGAACACCGAGGTGCTCATGAACGCTTCTAAGGTAACGTTGTCGCCTTCATCTTCTGTCGACACCGTTTTAGGAACCGCCGGAGGCACCGTAGCGGGGGCGTCAAAAGAATCCGTCTCCATGAACTCTTCCAAGGTACGATCGTTGGGACCATCGAGTTTTGGTACGTTCTGCCCCGCAGCCGTCTCCAATGAGTCGTCAGCGTCCAATAGTGCGCTTGCGCGCTCTAATTTATCGTCTAAATCGGACTGAGAGTCATCATCAAACATACCGTCGCCGACGTCGTCTAGCGCAGGTTCCATATCATCGTCTGGCGTTGGGCCCACGGTAATGTCTTCAAAAAAAGCCGATGCGTCAGCATCGAAATCTTCGGGTTTTTGCAGCGGCGGGGAATCGAAAACTAAGCTTGGGTGGTCTTCCGCTCCGACGGTATCTAGATTAATTTCGACGCCAAGATCTTCATCGTCTTCGTCCTGCTCTTCATCTTCGTCGGTAGCAGTTTCCACATCTGGCGGCGCTTCAAATGTCGCTGTTTCAAGTTGGGAGGCTTCCGATGGCGCGGCGGCCGTGCCCGTTGCAAGCCCGCTCGCATCGTTTTCACTAGCAATATCGAATATGTCGGCATCTGCAAATGCGGCAGCCGGTTCCGCCATGTCGTTCACGTCGTTATCGAATCCATCCATACCGCCTGCGGCAGCACCACCTGCCTCATCGATCTGCGCGGCAATTTCCTTCGCCGACGCCACTATTGTTGCAGCATCCGCGACGATGGTTGCCTGGGCGGCATCTGGATCGGCAAATACAGTATGGAAACCATCGTCCATATCAGGCTGAGAAAATTCGAAGTCGTATTTGTGAAATCGAACCTTGTCACCGTGTTTTAGCTGTTGTTCACCGCTAATTCTTTCGCCATTAACGAACGTCCCATTCACGCTGCCCTGATCGACCACCCAAAATGAGTAATCCTTGAATTTAATCACCGCGTGGCGGCGTCCAACCGTGCCTTTATTAACCACTAAGTAGTCCAGGTGATCAGTGTCGTTCCCGGCGACACGCCCGACCATCATTGGCTTCTCGCCGAGTCGGATAGCTGGGTCGCCGGTATAGCCATTCACGTCGTTAATATAGGCCTCGGGGATCCCGCCATCATCCGCCGCACCGGTTGCGATGTCGTTACCGGATTGTGCCTCGGCGCCACTGGACGACGAATTGAGTTGCCCGCCAGACGTTCGGCGACGACGGACGAACCAAACGACCAGCGCGACAAGCGCGAGTAAAATACCAGCCGCAAGAGCCAATCCAAGGACGCTCTGCGAGTCTCCTTGAGGGATGGATTCGTCGTCCGGAAATTCGATTTTTGCGGTTCCCGGCGGCTCGCGCTGAGGGTCGTAACTCGGTTGGTCGTCTGGGCCGAGTAGCTCTTCCGCAAGTTGCTCGATGGGAATGCCCGTTTCAGCTGCGATTTCTTCCAATGCCAAACGCTCGTCCGGGGTCAACGTCGCCAGTAAGTCCTCACTCGCTTGCTCCTCTGGGCCGAGTAGCTCTTCCGCAAGCTGCTCGATGGGAATGCCCGTTTCAGCTGCGATTTCTTCCAATGCCAAACGCTCGTCTGGAGTCAACACCGCGAGTAAGTCCTCTGGACTGGCCTGGTCGGATAACGGCTCGGCGTTGACGTCCTCGTCCGGCAAGGGCGTAACAGTCGGCCCATCGCTCGGGGCTGTGGTTACGTCAACTGGTTTCGGTACAGGTTCTACAACTGGTGGTTCGGCATTTAAGAGCTCAGTGACGGATGAAAAAACCCTAGTTAAGTCGTCCGGAGACACCGCGCGAAAATATTCGCCGCCGCTTTTCTTAGCTAATGACTGGATGAGAAAGAAGTCCGCATGCTCTGTAAAAGCAATAGCGTAGACTTTGATGTTGTTATCAGCGGCATCAACCGCAAGTTCCTCACGTAGCCATTTGGTTTTTTCGACATCGGCCTCAGGTTTTCCGGTGTCGACGATGCCGTCGGTCATGAAAATTATAAACTGCTCCGCGCCCTCGCGTGGATGGGTTTTTAACTCGTAAATAGCGCGCTCAACGGCTGCCGGGCTATCGGTCAATTGTCCGCGATAATTAATATTATCTAAGCTTTTGACTAACTCTGACTTAGTCTGGTCGTCGACGGGCATCAACGGGATCGCTTGTTTGACATTTTCGTCGAAAATTATGATCCCAGCTCGGTAATTGGAATCTAGCCCGTTGATAAAATCGCTGACCGCGCCTTTGGCGAGAAACTTCGGATCGTTCTTGCGCATGCTCCCGGAATTGTCCAATACCAGCATCACGTCTTTTTCCGCTGCCGCTTGTGCGCATAAGGCAACAGCCATCATGAATAACACGAGCGTGGCATTCCTGAGTATCACGGTTAGTTTCATCATGGATCACCAATCTCCAACTTAATTCGCTGGTTCATTATGTTCTAGTCCTTGAGCGATCGGGCGCCCACTATCAGCACACCATTCGCTCCACGAACCGCAGTACAATCGGGGCTCGTCGAGGCCGGCGTGCACCTGCGCAAGGATATTATGGCAAGCTGAAACTCCAGAGCCGCAATAGTGCACGGATTCGTCACCCGCTAGTTTACCTAAACTTATCGTAAATGCTTGTTTCAGGTCGCCTGGTTCACGAAATTTTCCTCGTTGCGTCAAGTTTTGCTGGAAAAAATGATTGTGCGCCCCGGGGATGTGTCCAGCACGCTGATCAAGCGGTTCGATTTCGCCGCGAAATCTTCGTGGGTCTCGAGCATCAATTAGCTCAATTTTGCCGTCAATATCATCCAAGCTGACGAGTCTATCGGGGCGCGCTATGCCTTGAAATTTCGCTTTGTTAACGCCCTGATCGCCGCACTCCCGAGGTCTTCCTGCTTCGCACCAGGCGCTCCACCCGCCATCAAGAACAGCGACGGAAAAATGTCCCCAATAGCGCAACATCCACCAGCCTCGTGCGGCAAACATGCCGCCGCTATCGTCGTAGAGCACAACTTGAGTGCTGGAATCGATACCAAGGCTCGAGAATTGCTCAAGTTGCGCCGCGACGCTCGGTAACGGGTGTCGACCGCACTTGGTGTTGGCGGGGCCGCTAAGATCTTTGTCGAGACTCACGTACACTGCGCCCGGGATGTGCTCCTTCAAATAGCACTGACGACCCGCATCCACATCGGCGAGATCGAAGCGGCAATCGAGCACGCGAACTTCCTTGAGCTTGGCCAATTCGGCCAATTCACTCTCCGCGATAATTGTTTGGTACATAAGCATCGTCGTCGACATGGTTTGGCGTATTCTAGCAGGGAGGCGTGCATTGATAATGCTCGATAACAACGTGTGGAAAAAATAAGCGTAAGTACTATTAATGACTATACAAACGGATCCATTGCCCGTGTTTAACGGGCCGATCGCCGGCCAAAATTCTTAACCGGATTTCGAGATAGGCAGTTTCGGCGTGGTAAAATATTCGACGCTTTTCGCAGCCATTTTCGTGGCTGCTCTATTGTCCGGGTGTGGTTCGATCCGCTACTACGCGCAGGCAATAAATGGCCATTTCGACCTCATGAATCGTCGCGTCCCGATCGACGAGTTAATTACCGCTGAGGACACGCCATCGGAACTGAAGCGCAAATTACGCTTAGTATCCGCGGTGCGTGATTTTGCATCACGTGAACTAGGTCTCCCAGCGAATAAAAGTTATAGCTCCTATGCCGATTTGGGCAGGGACTACGTGGTGTGGAATGTTTTCGCGACTCCGGAGTTATCCCTCGAACCGATACCGTCTTGCTTCATTTTTGTTGGCTGCCTGAGTTACCGAGGGTTCTTCTCCCCGGCTCGCGCGAATCAATTCGCAACGGAGTTGCGCGCCCAAGGTAACGACGTCTTTGTCGGTGGCGTAGCCGCGTACTCTACCTTGGGGTGGTTCGACGATCCGATTTTGAACACCATGCTGTTATGGGACGACCAACGTATTGCCGAAGTGATATTTCATGAGCTCGCCCACCAACTGATATATGCACAGGACGATACGGTGTTTAACGAAAGCTTCGCGACGGCGGTGGCCGAGATTGGCGTTGGACGCTGGAACTCAACCCGCCAAGACACGAATAACAAAGTACCTACTAGCGGATCCCGCCGCCGGGAATTTAATGACTTATTGCTGCAATATCGAACAAAGCTTGAGGCGAATTACCTGGCAATGCGTGATGATGCTGATAAGCGCGCGCGAAAAGGAGAAATATTTGAGGAACTATTCGCTAGTTACGAGACGCTGAAGCAGCATTGGGCCGGTTACAATGGTTACGATGCGTGGATGCGGAGCGACTTAAACAACGCGAAAATTGCCTCTATTGTGGCTTACCACGACTACGTGCCGGCCTTCCAATCTATCCTACAAACAGTCGATTACGATCTTCGCCAATTCTACGCAATCGCGACGTCCTTAAGCGTGCTGACGCATTCGCAACGCAAGCAGTGTTTAACAGAGCCGGTCGATTTGTCCGCATGTGACGCAGATGTCGCATCGAGTCAATAAACGACGCCTAATAATATGTGCCTTTGGCGCACTCGCGTTTGCTGTCGCTGGACCGATTAAATCGGCACCCAGTAGCGAACCAGATCCCCGGAACATTTTTATCCGCGAACCCGCTCGGGGAGTTTTACTCGTCGCGAACAGCAGACTTCGAGATGCTAATTTTTCGCGCAGCGTTGTGCTACTGACAGACCATGGTCCTGACGGATCCGTTGGCTTGATTATTAACAAACAATCGTCAGTGGCGATCACCACAATAATACCGGGACTTGAGGCGCTGGAAAGTCCGGAGACGAACCTCCACTTCGGTGGATCACTCAGTATCCGGTCGGTGCGTATATTGGTAAGAAGCCCTGTAGAGATCGATTCTTCTGAGCGAATCATTCAGGGGGTGTACTTCATTAACAGTATCGAGGTGCTGCGCGGGCTACTTGAAAAGG
>CAWLAW010000071.1:0-9370 GCA_963854885.1 Gammaproteobacteria bacterium
CAAGCGGAACAGCGAATCGACCGCGTGAATGCCGCGATCGAATACATGCGTGGTCGAAGCATCGAGAACATCGTTCTGGTCGGCGACGCCGAGGGCGCGAATATTGCCATTCAATGTGTTAAAAAACCCAAACCCCGTGGGGTCGTGGCTATCGTTGGCTTAGGATTCTGGGATGAGAAATTAAGCGACAGCGAGATCCGAGTTTTGGAGATATTCGGTACGACGGATGGTCGTGCGACGCTTGAACACGAACGTCGTGAAGCAAATACAAAAGGTCGAATAACTCCTATAGACACGATTGAGATAGACGGAGCAGATGCGTCATTTCGTGGATACGAAGACTTAGTTGTTAAACGCCTGCGCGGTTGGCTAGCCCGGTCGACCCCAGGTAAGGTAGTAAAACGCCGTCGGGGTGTAGGTCGTCAAGGTGAAGGTTGAGACGATTATCCTTGCTTGGCGTGAGTCCTACTTACTCATCTACTTGTTTAGCGACAATTTCCCGACCGGCGATCCGTTCGATATAGTCGAGCAATAGATTATGCGTGCCACCGATGTCCTCATTCAGAATTCCGTGACGCGCTGCTTCAACCATATGTATTTCTTTGTCATCGGTATTAACCAATTCGTACGCAATTGTGGCGCTGATCGGATCGACCACCATGTCTTGCGTCGCTTGCACGATGCATACCGGGCACGATACCCCATCGATTTCGCCCTTTAAGTTTGCGACGAGACGGGTCAACTCGTACAAACTCCGAATCGGAATATTACGATAATTAATATCCGGGTGCTCCGACTCGTTTTGTCTGAACGGCATGACGCCTTCGTACTTTGATAGCCAGCGGACTATTTTATTCGCACCGTACATCAATGGTACAAAACGCAGGTTTTTATTGCGGAACTTGATTGGTGCGCAGACCGCGACGCTCGCGGCAAGTTCACCTGGTCGCCTTGACGCAAGCAACAAGGCCAGCGCACCGCCGGTAGAAAAACCGACCACTGAAACTTGCGGGCACAAATCGCGCAAAATATCCAAGCCTCGCTCAACCGACGCATACCAATCCCGCCAAGAACGTTCGCGTAAATCCCACGGCGAGGTGCCATGCCCTTTTAGGCGGATCCCTAAAACAGTAAATCCCAACGTGTGATACTTATCACCGAGGGAACGGACTTCGGCGGGGGTGGCGAGAAACCCGTGGACGAGCAGCACGCCGTGACGACGGTTCGCGACCTCCGTCGGTTCAAGCAGAAACGGGCTCGGATCGGCCGTCGCAGTCTCGCGGCGATTGATATCCTGGTGTTCGGATTTATCGAACCGTCGTCGATCCCATTCCAGCGCGACTATTTCATCGTCAAACACCAGTTTAGCGAGTTCATGGGGTTTAATATCGGCATGCTCTGCAAGCGCCTCATCGAGAACCCGATTCACTGCCGCAACCGGCTCGACCTCGTTGGCGTAAACTTCGAGTGGATTTTCAAGCCGCACGGAATCGAACTCATGGTCGATAGCTAACTTATCCAATAGCGAAACATCCGACTCACCCAATTTTATCAAATTCGCATCGACGGCGGAGTGTAAAAATTGCGTTAACTCTGGTGTTTCGGTTTTGAGCAAGCCACGGTAGACCGCGGGGTTGCAGATACTTCGATGAAGGTGGACCTCGTCGTGTTGTTGCAATTTTTTTATCGCAAGATAAATCACTCTTTTTAAGTCCTGAAGTGGGACAGCGCTTACGCCTTTGTCCGCATACTTGAGCACGGCCTGCGATGCTAAATGGCTCGTATTGACGGTTACTTCGCTATAAATATCGCGCATATAACGATTACGCAACCGACTAATACTTGCCCTAAGTCCTTTCGTTGCAGCCTTTCGAACTAGCTCTGCACGCAAATAATCGCCATCAAAAATGTCTCGAGGGTTTTCAAGGTGGCGCGCGAGGTAGGTCGCGGACGCTTTTTCCCACCATGCCCAGGCGGTCAACGGGCAAATCGCATCGCCAAGGCGAATGTCCATGTCGGTTGTCTTGAAAAATAGATTGCCCTCAACGATGAGTTCCTCGACTGCCCGTTGACTTAAACTGCCGTGAAGTAAATCTGCGCTGCGGCGCAAAATATTGTCACTAATGCGCAACGGGTAAAAAGTGATGTTTGCCGGGACAATCGTCACCGGTCTTCGCGCATTGCGCACGAGTGCGTCAACCGACGGAAGTTCTAAGCGCTCGGCCCAAACATTGAGCAAAGCATCATTGTTACGTCGATGCTCTTCTAAAACGCGAAGCTTAATAATTTGCAAGCCAATCGCTAAACGTGCCGCCCCGGTATGGTGTTTTCGTCGGGTTTGGGCCGAGCGCGAAAACACGCTGTAGGCGCCTTTGTCGTCTACTACCTGTCGATCCTTTACCATCCCGCCTTCTGGGAAGATGACTATTTTTCTACCTTTCAAGATGTCGCGAGCGAGCATCGGCATCAAGTCATCGTGATCGCTCGGTACGGCGCCTAAATCATGGAGAACGCGCTTGAAGCGGCCGTCCCCTTTGAAAAATTCTGCAGCAGCAACCGAACGGCAAAAAGCACCGGTTTCGCGATAGATGAGATATTGGGGAATGAATGTTTCCATCCGCGCGAAGTGATTGAACAAGAAAATATCCCCTTGTTCGATTTGCCCTTGCTCGTGGTGGAGTTTTATCCGTACGCCCAACAAACTTTTAACTCGATCAAAAGCGCGCACGCACCAGTCATATGTTTGTTGATTCAAATCGAACGAATCTGCCATCAAGTTTCCTAATTCAATTATGGCTTGTCAGGAGTTACTTCAAATTCGCCCAGAGCATGGTGTAAATTCACTCTCGTGGCAACGCTGTCACGGATTGCCTATCATAGCGACGATGCAACGTTGTTTGTAAAGTCTAGCTGGCCACTAAAGTAACGGTAAAAATCTATGCAGGGTAACGAGCGACTCTCAATCTTGCGGATCGGATAGGACACGCGAAGCGACGTATGCAAAAAATTATTGTTCTGAACCCCAAAGGTGGATCGGGCAAAACGACGCTCGCGACGAACCTCGCCGCCTACTACGCGAGCGCCGGAGGACGCGTAACCTTGATGGACTACGAACCGCAAGGCTCCAGTGCTCGATGGGTCGCGTCACGCTCATCCGGTCGACCCACAGTAACATTGGTGAAGGCCTTTGAACGCAATATCCGAACGACTCGTTCGTGGCAACTTCACAGCGCCTCCGACGCAACGCATATCATTGTTGACACAGCCGCGGGAACAACAAGAGAAGCGTTAGAAGAATTCACGCGCGATGCCCACGCCGTCGTCATTCCAGTGCTTCCGTCGGAGATAGATATTCATGCGGCGTCGCGCTGTATTGGCGATCTTTTGTTATGCACGAAGATTAAACCTCGCGATGGACGTATTGGTGTTGTTGCAAATCGAGTGAAGAAGAACACGAAAGTCTATCAGGCGTTGCTGCGGTTTTTAAGAACACTTGAAATACCGTTTATTGCAAGCCTGCGCGATGCACAGTCTTACGTGCATGCCGCAGGTTTAGGCGAAGGGATATTCGAGTTACCCGAATACAAAGTTCGAGCCGACCTCGAATCATGGCGACCGCTCATAGACTGGCTTCATTCGCCTGCAACCCGGAGCGCCGTCGAGCAAACCGCAACAAGTGCCGACCATTAATCGGCGGTCCGAGTTACCTTTGCGCGGTTAGCGCGCAATTAAGTGACTGGCAGCGAGATTGTTGGGTCGGCGGGTTTAATCGACCAAAGTGAACAACGGCTACGTATGCCGTGCCCTCGCCCAATTAATATGTTCACAAACCAATGGAGTTGCGTCTTTTAAGCGAGCTGTTAACGCATCATATATCTCTTGCGACTTCGGTGCGTTGCCCAATGACACCGCGATATTGCGTAGCCATTGCTCATATGAAACTCGGCGAATAGCTGAGCCGCGCGTACGAAGTTCAAAATCCTCTTCGGACCAAGCAAACAATTCAAGTAACGAACTGTCATCTAGTCCGTAGCGTGGTTTGAAATCCTGCTCTGCGCTCATCTTCGCGAAGCGATTCCAAGGACAAACGAGCTGACAATCGTCGCATCCGAAAATGCGATTGCCGATTAATGGCCGATATTCAATGGGGATAACGCCACGAAATTCGATGGTCAAATAGGAAATACAGCGCCTCGCGTCAACTTCGTACGGAGCGACAATGGCCTTCGTCGGGCAGACATCAATGCAGGCAACGCAACTGCCACAATGTTCAACTTCAAATGGCGGATCTTGGGGGAGCAAGTAGTCGGTATAGATTTCCCCTAAGAAAAACCAAGATCCATCATCTCGGCTGATCAAATTGGAATGTTTTCCGAACCACCCGAGTCCGGCCTTGCGCGCGAGTGCGCGTTCTAGCACCGGCGCGCTGTCAGTAAATACACGAAATCCGAATGTTTCAATTTCGCTTTGGACCTGCTGGCCGAGCTTTTTGAGTCTGGATCGAAGAATTTTGTGATAGTCGCGAGCGAGTGCGTATCGAGAAATAAAGGCACGATTCGGATCGTTGATCACGGACCACGGTTCGGCGCCCTCGTCGCTCATGTAATTCATTCGCGCAGAGATTACCGAGACTGTTTTCGGAATCAGCTCGTTTGGACGGGTGCGCTTGGTGCCGTGTTTCGTCATGTACTGCATTTCGCCATGACGCTTTTTGTTTAGCCACTGTTTAAGACGCTCTTCGTCCTCATCCAGTTCGACCCCGGTAATGCCAACTTGCTGGAAACCGAGCTCTCGACCCCAATGGCGGATTTTATCGGCCAGGTCCGCTGGGGTTAGGGATTCGGCTTCATTCATCTCTCGAGGATGCCATATCACTATCACTGATTGGTGCGAGTACGGTACGGGCCATTACTGCCTGCCATAACGCATCAAACGCGCGAGCGCCAACTCCGTTGCCGGCGAAATCCCCGACTGGCGCACGATGGACACCCATTTGCTCGATTTGGCTGAGGTACGGGATGTAGGTGCGTAGTAACTCCGGATGGCTGGCGGCAAACTCAACAATTAAATCTCTATGTAGTCGTTTGCGCCTGTCGACCATCGAGAAGAACGGTACTAGGTGGTTTTGATCGAGTTCTTCTTTGACGAAAAATTCTTTTAACTGAGCGTAAGCGCGCAGAGACAAATGTGTCGGAATGAGTGGAATCAACAGCCAATCGGCCATATTAATGACATTTTCCGACGCCAATGAGATGGTCGGCGCGCAGTCCAAAATTGCGACGTCGTAGTTGCCACGCACCGAGCGCAAAAGCTTGTTTAGGCGATATCCTGGCTTTTTCTCACCAGCGAGATCGAGATCGAGGTTGCGCAAGGAAAAGTCAGACGGAATGACGTCGACGAGATCGTATTGCGTTGCTCTAATCGCCTTCGGCAGGTTGCGTTTGCGCCGGATTAGGCGTTCGCTGCCGCCTTTTAACTGCGCCTCGACGCGAAAATAGTAGCTCGCCGCGCCCTGTGCATCGAGATCCCAAACCAGGGTCCGGAATCCACTCTGCCCGGACAAATAGGCGAGATTCACCGCAGTCGCCGTCTTTCCGACTCCGCCTTTTATATTGTACGTTGCGAATACTTTCATCGTGCTCCCCGCTGCCCGCTAGTCTAGCTACATTGGCTGCGTGTTGCAGCGCCAGTGAATAGCGATGTTGTCGTGCTTGTTCGCCGAACGATATACTCAAGCCCAGCGCAACAACGTAACGGTCGAGAATCGGTTCAAACAATGTTAGACATAGTCAGTATTTGGTACCGCCGTTACTTCTCGCATCCGCAGGCGGTCCTGCTCATTCTGCTGCTCATCATTTCTGCTGTTGTCATCCTGTATTTCGGCCACATGATAGCGCCGGCATTGGCAGCAGCCGTTATCGCTTACTTACTCGAGGGAGCGGTTAATCAATTGCAGCGACGTGGTGTGGCGCGATTAGTTGCGGTAATTATCGTATTCACGGTGTTTCTCGCGGTATTGGTATTTTTGTTGCTGGGTTTAATGCCCATACTTTCGCGTCAGATCACGAATTTTTTCCAAGAATTACCACGCATGATTAACGAAGGTCGCGCATTGTTGCTTCAGTTACCAGAGCTGTACCCGCATGTTATTAAGACGGCGCAAATAGATAATGTTATTAACGCGATTCGCGACGGGATTAGCGGCATGGGCCAAAGCGTTTTATCGATATCTCTTGCCTCGATCCCGGCCTTGGTGACGGCTTTAATCTATATCGTTCTTGGGCCTGTACTAGTGTTCTTTTTTCTCAAAGATAAAGCACAATTGGTTCGTTGGTTTACCGCATTTTTACCTTCCGAGCGCGGCGTTTTAGAAACCGTATGGTCGGAAATGGACGATCAGATTGGAAATTACGTGCGCGGCAAAGTTTACGAAATTTTCATCGTTGGCAGCGTTAGTTACACGGCGTTCTCATTTTTAGGCCTATCGTATGCGCCATTATTAGGTGTAGTCGTCGGTTTGTCCGTTATCGTTCCCTATCTCGGTGCAGCCGTGGTTACGCTCCCTGTAGCACTGGCAGGATATTTACAACTCGGTTGGGGCAACGATTTCGTTTGGATTATGGTGACCTATGCGATTATCCAAGCGCTCGACGGTAACTTGCTCGTGCCATTGCTCTTTTCTGATGTCGTCAATCTTCATCCTGTGGCTATTATCATTGCTGTACTCGT
The DNA here is from genome assembly GCA_963854885.1 of Gammaproteobacteria bacterium. GTDB lineage: Bacteria > Pseudomonadota > Gammaproteobacteria > UBA11873. Next base: position 6,730 of record CAWLAW010000071.1, read on the forward strand.
GTTCGGCGGACTATGGGGTTTTTGGGGTGTTTTCTTCGCTATCCCGCTCGCGACCTTAGTGAAATCTTTACTCAACGCCTGGCCACGAACAATCGATGTGCAGCTCGAGGAGCCGGTTCCAACCAAAGCCTAATCGTAGCGGCACTCACAATTCACTAGTCGCGAAATCCGCGAGGCGTGATCGTTCTCCTCGGGTCAATGTGACGTGTCCGCTATGCGCCCATGGTCGAAATTTATCCACAACATAGGTTAACCCGGACGTCGTCTCGCTGAGATAGGGGGAGTCAATTTGTCCAATGTTCCCTAAGCACACGATCTTTGAACCAGGGCCTGCGCGCGTTATCAACGTACGCATTTGCTTTACGGTCAGGTTTTGCGCTTCATCGATAATGATATATCGATTAAGAAATGTTCGTCCGCGCATAAAATTCAGCGAGCGCAACTTTATTTTGCTGTGAAGTAAATCAGATGTCGCTGCTTTGCCCCATTGGCCACCTTCTTGTACGCCCGCCAGGACCTCGAGATTGTCGGCCAGAGCGCCCATCCATGGCGTCATCTTCTCTTCCTCTGTGCCGGGTAGAAAGCCGATATCTTCACCCACCGGGAGAGTCTCGCGAGTCATTACAATTTCCTGATAGCGTTTCGTTTCCATCGACTGTGCGAGTCCGGCGGCGAGCGCTAATAAAGTCTTACCGGTTCCAGCAACGCCAATCAGCGAAACAAAATCGATGTCTGGGTCCATCAATAAATTTAAAGCGAAATTCTGTTCTAAATTTCGCGCAGAAACCCCCCAGACGGCGTGTTGGGATTGGCGAAAGTTTTGCGCCCTAGTGGCGGTCAATCGCCCAGGGCTATTCTCCCGCACTATTATTTCGTGATCCGCACTTTGCGAGTAGACGCACTCATTTGGATAGATGGCTGCGTCGAAATTCACTAGCGTCGAATAGTTGTCAATCGTCTCCGAGGCAGATGTCTCAAATGCGTCTTCTAGTGATGACCACGCCTGTGGGTCAACTTCGCGCATGCCCGTATACAATAAATCGATGTCATCTAAGGTTTTGTCGTTGTAATAATCTTCGGCTCGGATCCCTAGAATCCGGGATTTGATCCGCAGATTGATATCCTTAGAGACTAAAACAACCTCACGCTTCGGAAACTGACTAGCGACATTGACGGTTGCTGCTAGTATTCCGTTATCCGGAGTCGTTCCGGGTAGCGAGGCGGAAAGGCTTACCGTGTCATTGAGTGCGGTTTGCAAGAATAACTTTCCACCGGGTAAATACTCGGTGCCTGCGTTCTTAATGGAAGGCAACTCAAGGCCGTCGGCAATTGCTTGTTGATCGGCCGAACCGAGTAAATCTTCGAGATTACGACTGACTTGTCGGGCATCTCGGGCAAGATCTGAGGCGCCCTTTTTCAGCGCATCTAGCTCTTCAAGTACAATCATCGGAACGAAAACGTCATGCTCTTTAAATCGATAAACCGACAGCGGATCATGGATCAGAACGCTGGTGTCCAGAACAAAGAGTCGGATAGATTGTTGCAAATCGGCTGCCGTGTTTGGTTGAGCGTATTTAGAAGCCGTTTAGGTTATTTGACGGGCTCCATAATTGAGTCGAGGTTTAGTTGATCGCAAAACTCCATAAATTCGCCGCGCAGTGTTGCTATCGAGACATCTGTAGGGACACCAATCGTCATGTGCAGCGAAAACATTGACGCGCCGGTGTGCGCCGCTGTGTATGTGCCTGAATATAAGTCTTCGATACTGATTTCCCGGGCGCCGAAAAATTGGGTCATTTCGTGGACAATTCCAATATCGTCCACCGCGACTACTTCAACAGCATAAGGCATTTGGCTGCCTTCAGTTTTTCGTGGTTCGGTCCGCTCCACGATCGCGGTAATATCTAGTTGTTCTTCCAGGCGGGGCAAGAGATTTTCGATCTTTGCAATTGCGTCCCAAGTGCCAGAGAGCAGCATCATCATCGCAAAGCGGTTGCCGAGCATGGTCATGCGGCTGTCGACGACGTTGCAACCACATTCTCGAACGGCTTTCACGAAGGGTTCGATGAGTCCTTGCCGATTTGTTCCAATTGCGGATATGGCGACGTAGTTAAGCATGGAATGAAGTTACGCAATCGGGTTCGGGGGGAGACCCGCATTGTGCATGCTTATGTGCTCAATTCGCAAGTCTAGTTAAGGCTTGCTGATGACGTTAATGAAATGGAACTGCGCCGCTCGCACCTTGTCATAATAAGCCCGTATAGCTACTATATTCGGTTGGATTTAGAGAGTTTCACTGATGTCGTCTTTTCGCGGAAGTATGGTTGCCGTTATAAGCCCGATGCTATGCGGCGTCACGCCTAATGCGGTCATCGATTGGCCGCGCTTTGAGGCCCTTTTGGACTTCCACGTTGCGGCTGGAACGGCGGCGATCGTTGCGGTGGGAACGACCGGTGAATCGGCAACATTGAGTGAGCATGAACACTGCGCCGCAATAGAGCGCATTGTCGCCTACCTTGATGGAAGAATACCGGTGATCGCGGGAACTGGCGCAAATTCAACCAGCGAGGCGATTCGCTTAACCGAATGCGCACGGCAAGCGGGTGCCCAAGCGTGCTTATTAGTCACCCCGTATTACAAC
>CAWLAW010000072.1:0-9317 GCA_963854885.1 Gammaproteobacteria bacterium
TCTGAGGGCGTCAGTGAGGTTAACTTCTGGTATTGGCCGATCAGAGACATTCCTGGCGTGACAACGTAAGGATTTTGAGTGTTCGCTTCGAAATAGATTGAAATCAGGTGGGTTCGTGTAAGCAGACGTTGAGAGGTATCGGCGGTGACAGTCCCAAAGGTGCCCAAAACGATCCTTTAGTAATTTCTAATATAAAATAGCAATTGAGGCCGAATAGGTCACTACCCTAACGAGCGGCATTGCTTTTTACAGTGAACCTGCCTGCGGTTGCTTTTAGTGCTTCAAGTCGACTATTAGTTACTAAGATCTTGAAACTATTAATCATAAAAAATTAGTCTGACCTAAATGACGAAAATTAAACCGGCGTTTAGGTCCTCTAATAGTAGTTATGTTGCTAGAAACTAGATGAGTGATTTTGAACTACTCGACGCATTTATGTCGCACGGGGCTGTTAGCCTGACATTCTTTACGGCTTTTATTTCTGCGACCTCTGCGTTCGTCGTAGTGGCGTACTTGGCGGGCAAAAATCTCCCGTCGTCGGTAGCTAATATTACTGTGGCGATTTACTCGGTGGCTTCAATCTATTTTGTGTCGTCTTTCCAACGTCTAACGACATCACTTATCGCAATTAGGGACCAAATGAGCGATACATTGGCTTGGCATCCTGCGGTAAGCGAGGCTGAATGGGTACTCCATGGATTAGCATGGTCGGGGTTTATTGCTACGGGGATTCTTTATTTCAGTGCTATTTGGTATTTCTATCACGTAAGAATGAAAATCCATGACGCCACATAACCATGCGCTCAACTCTGACCCTTGAAAGCATCCTCGTTGCGCTGCCGCTTCACTCCGGTGGTTTCAAGGGCAGGTTAGCGCGACGTTATGCGGCTTATCTTTTATTTTTTGTTTATTAACGATTGGTGTTTATGGCACCTATAGTGAGTCTTTTGTACAGGCCTATAAAACGGTTCGTTACGTTTAGAGAGTCCACGGAGGTTGGCTATCGTGGAGGTTCCGTTGAAGGTCTGAGTTCAGGGCTGTCGCGTTTAGGTAGACGGCTTCGTTAGAGGCGGTAATAAATGGAAATAATATTTTCAAAGCGTAGTCGAGGATTAGTCGACTCGCCGCATAACAAGTCGTTGAAGCTGACGCGAGAAGCACCACGGGCGCTGCGCGATTGGCTTCGGTGGCGCGCAGCTTAACTCGAACGTTAGGCAGTTACGCGACTTGTAACGTGTAACGACCTGCGTTACAATCCTGGATGTGATTCGAAGTTTCAAACATCGTGGGCTAGAACGTTACTTCGAGCGAGGAACGAAAGCGGGGATCCCGACCCAGCACGCTTCTAAAATACGGCTAATCCTCGGTCGCTTGAATGTGTCGATAGCACCATTGGATATGAACCTACCAGGGCTGCATCTCCACGAACTTCAAGGTCGTAAAAGCGGTACGTGGTCGGTCCGGGTCTCTGGTAATTGGCGAATAACATTTAAGTTCAGTGGAGAAGACGCTATCGACATCAACTTGGAAGACTATCATTAGGGAATAGCTATGAAGATGCATAATCCACCTCATCCCGGAGAAGTGTTAAAGGAGTTGTGTCTCGAGCCACTAGGTGTCTCAGTAACACGCGCAGCTGAAGCCTTAGGTGTGAGTCGAAAAACGCTTTCATCCATCTTGAATGGAAGAGCTGGAATCAGCCCGGAGATGGCGCTCCGTCTTTCGAAAGCTTTCGGTACTTCTCCCGAAAGTTGGCTAAACCAACAAATGCAATATGATTTGTGGGTCACGGAAAGGAGCGTTGGGAAGCTACGGGTTGAAAAGTTGTCAGCTGCCTAACAAAGGGATCAACTCTGACCAGTTACAGCATGCTTTTTATATGCAGCTTCGCTTTTTCGCATATAAAAAGCCCGCCATAACGGGCAGGTTATCCCGACGTTAGGCGCACGGAGGAAACGCAAATGGACATTGAAGGAAGTTGTCACTGCGGGAACCTGAAATACGCACTTTCGTGGCCAGGTTCTCAGGTCGAAATCCCTGGACGTGCATGCGGTTGCGAATTTTGCACGAAGCACGGCGGAGTGTGGACTTCCCATCCTGAAGCGATTTTAAAGTATTCTGTGTCGGATCCGAACCAAATATCAATTTATCAGTTTGGTACTGGAACGGCCGATTTTCATATCTGCAAACGGTGCGGTGTTCCACCATTTGTTATCTCTGAGATTGCGTGTGTGCGATATGCGGTCGTAAATACCAATACATTCGACACTCCTGACTCTTTGGAATTCATCGTTTCGGACACTAATTTCGAGAATGAGACAGTGGACACTCGACTGGAACGGCGGATAAGCAAATGGATCAAAAACATACAAAAAATAGAATCGCGCGCCTAACCAATGCGCTCAACGCTGACCCTTGATCACTCACTCGCCTTGCTACCGCAAGCCAAGCTCGTGTTCAAGGGCAGGTTAGCGCGACGTTAGATGGCTAGAGAACCGAAAAGATGAATTGGGATGCACTCGGAGCAATGGGAGAGATAGTTGGCGCAGTGGCCGTTGTTGCGACATTGCTATATCTCGCCGCCCAAATGCGTCATTCGAATCGTACATCTAAAGCCGCTGTGGCGAGCGATCTCATGCAGAAGTACAACGACTTTCTCACCGTTGTGTTGGCTAATCCAGAAATCGGTAAGCTCGCTTCGAGGCTAACAAACCCGGCGTTCGTTCCAGAGTCTGACGAGGAACCAGATAATGCGCATAGCTTTGCTAATCTTTTGTGCAACCTATGGTTCAGCGCGCAAATCGCATATGAGCAAGGACAAATTGATGAAAGAGACTATTCGTTTTACCAGTCCGACGTTGAGGCTCGACTAAAAAAGTGGCCGGCCGCTCTCCCGTATGTCCGAGGCGTACTCGAACATTATCCAGGGATGGAAAAATTTCCGATCTACGCGCCGATTTTCGATTTGGGCAGCGAAGGCGCCCCGCCATCTAACAAAACGATCGAGTCCGACGCTTGACCACTCTATTCACTACGCTGTCGCTCCGTTCGGTCGCCGTCAAGCGCGGCTCATCGTAGCGTTATGTGTATTTGAGTGGGCTGAGAAGCTTCAGGTGACGAATGAAAGGGAGAAAGTCGCGATCACTGAAAAGTAACGAAATTTTATTCTCTATACAAAAAGTCGCAATCCAGACACCGACGGATTTTCTTACCGTGACACCTCGTTTCCGAAGTCGTCGATAATTGTCGGCTCCGATCAATGCTAAATCCGGATTCATCATTTGGTAAACCGGTAGCGCTGTCAGTAACTCCCGGGCATTACGATAATCACTATCTTTTCTAAATCCTTGTAGAACCTCGGCGAGAACAATGTCACCTAAGCAGAGAACGTCGTTGAGAAGCGCATCGTTTAAGAACTCTGTTTCAGCTGATTCCTTAGCATTGAAATAATCGATCCAAACGCTTGAATCAACGAGGATCACCGGATGTTTCTCTGCTCAGAAAGATCACCTTCCCACTTCAATTTGCCTCTGAACTTTCGGATCCGCTCCTGCTTCTTCAGTCGAACCAGCATCTTTAAGCCGAGCTCCACAGCTTCCTTTTTCGTGCTTAAACCCGTAGCGTTGAGAGCGTCTTTCATTAACTGATCGTCTATTACAATATTTGTTCTCATAATTTGTGTCCGCGATTAGCAACAGTACACATTAGAATAGAAATTCATACACATAACCAAGCGCTCAACCTGACCGTTGACAGCGTCCTCGTTCCGCTGCCGCTCCACTGCGGCGCTTTCAACGGCAGGTTAGCTTCACGTTAGATGCTCTAAAGACATCGTTGGTGTATTCTCACGGTGACTGCAATTTTCGACGAGTAGACGGCAATGTCGACAGCGAAAGATGAATTGAAAATATTGCTGGAACAACAGCCCGATGACAGTTCCAGTGAAGAAATTGTTAGGGAACTTGCGTTGCACATTATGGTAGAACGCGGACTATCCGATTCAGATACCGACCGCACCATCTCGAATGAAGAAATGGACCGGCGGATCCGGTCGTGGTCGAAGTAGCCTGGACGAACGAAGCTGAACGGTGGCTTGAAGATATATTTGAGTACATCGCCGCCGATAACCCGAATGCGGCTTCGAAGGTCGTTTCGGGGATCTATGAACGCACCCAAATATTGAAAGAATTTCCGGATATCGGATACCTATATGTAGGTTCCGATCGGGAAGTTCGGATCTTGCTTTACGGCCATTATCGGATCGCGTACTTGGTAAAAAGCGGCGGCAACATAGATGTTCTTGGAGTATTTCACGGTGCGCTCGACATTAATAAGTATGTGTTGTGAGGTCGCACCTGACCAAGCGCTCAACGCTGACCCTTGATCACTCACTTGCCTTGCTACCGCAAGCCAAACTCGTGTTCAAGGGCACGCTAGCAAGACGTTAGGTTGAACTGGATATCTGCGCGCATGAGTTCTATTAACAAGAAGTTTGTGCTGAATTTGGCGGTTATTGCTTTATCGTCCATGTATCAACCGATACACGCCTGTTCATATTCTCCGGGAATAGACATGACTCCAGCAACAATTGGAGAGCGAACGGAAAATTCATCGCATGTCATCATTGGCGCCATCGCCAATTCACCGAATAAATCGGAGAAAAACTCAGCCCTAATCCATGTTGAGCGGTGGATTAAAGGAACCGGGCCAAAGAGTATGCAGGTTTCGTACGCTGCATCTAACTGCGCGACACAACCCCCCGAGCAACGCTCCATCATTTTTATTAACCTCCGCGAGAACGATGGAACATATGAAATCTCCGACTTTGCTTTTTGGGCCGGAGTAGCAGATGCGACCGCTGAGAACGTCGAACAGATTAAGACAACTATCGAAGTCGGTTTACGCGCTTACCTGATAAGCCTCGGAGACCGAATCGAAATGGTCGGACAGGTCGACAAAGACAGTGAAGCCTTCGTTCTGTTGAAACTTAGCACCGGCGACGTGGTTAGGGTAAGAGCGGGAGACGCGGTACGGGGGTGGAATTTTTCGGTGGTCGAATTTTCAGAAACTTTTGCGCGAATAGAGATGCATCAGAGCACAATGGACGAAAAGGTATACGTTGATATCCAATTAGACGGTCGACCCGTAGAAAAAGAAGAAAGTGGGTAATCTTCATATCGATTGTAGTGAAATTGCAGGTGCGTCTGTGGCACGCAAAGTTCAACCTAACCAGTGGATCAACCTGACCGGATAGTTCCTACGATTTAGTGGACACCCTGACCTAACAAATCAGGAGTGTCTAAGATGCCGAAACCAAGCCCCAGAACGACCTACAAATACAGCGACGAATTCAAAGCGACAGCGGTACGTTTAAGTGAACTACCAGATGTTGAAGTACAGGATGTCGCGTCGTCTCTTTACATTCACCCCTTCATGTTGTCTCGTTGGCGTAAACAAGTACGCGAAGGAGTGATCATGTCTAAAGGTGCAGAAGTAGATAAAGAGACGAAGGCGGAGTTGAAGGAATTGCGCCGTATCAAGCAGGCTTACGAACGGTTGCAGGAGGAGCATTGTAGTGGTCAACTGATTCCGGACACATCGTTAAGGATGTTTTCGTAGTCGATCGGAGTCGTACAACCCAACGTTGAGTGTAAACGTTTCGAGTTGTAGTACGCCGAAATATAAGTGCGAACATCAGCTACCGCCTCGTCCCTGGTTCGATACAATCGTCCGTCCGTCCATTCGCGTTTCAAACTACCGAAGAATCGTTCAACGGGCGCATTACACCGCAAGGGTAGGCTTCGCACTCCCAGCAGTTTCCCTTGCGACTCATACTGACAAGCATGCCGTGCTGTTTCAGTAATTGTCGGTAGACACGACTAGCATACTGACTACCTCGATCTGAGTGATGCAGGAGACCGGGTGGTGGTTGTCGCAAGTTTATGCCCATCATTAACGCGCGCACGACGAGTGCTTGTTTCATTCGTCGATCCATTGCCCAGCAGACGACACGACGGGAATGTAAATCAATGACGACCGCCAGGTAGATCCAACCTTCTTGCGTCCACAGATAAGTAATATCTGCACCCCAAACTTGATTCGGTCGATCGGGTGAAAATGCACGATTCAAGATATTCTCAGCGACCGGAAAATCATGCCGGGAGTCTGTCGTGCTCTGGTATTGTCGTTTCCGTTTAACCTTTAAATCCAGGGCTTTCATTAGACGACGAACCCGTTCGCGACCCACCATAAAGCCTTCTGCACGAAGATTCGCCATCATCATACGACTACCGAGGCTAGCTCGAGACTCGGCGAATAATGTCTTCATACGGCGTCGCAGTTCGAGCTCTTCAGGACCGATGATTTTCGCGGGACGACTACGCCATGCGTAATAAGCGCTACTTTGCACACCCAGCAGGCGACACAGGTGATTCACCGGAAAGCTTGCCGCATTTGAACGAATAAATGCGTACCTCTCGGCAGCTGCTCCTGCGTTGCTCTAACTCCTGCATCCATGCAGTCGACTTCATTTCTTTCGCGAAGTACTGACTCGCTTTTTTTTAAATCTCCTTTTCCATTTTGAGCAGCTTATTCTCTTTACGCAACTGCTTCAGCTCATCACGTTCATCGCCAGTCAATCGTGTCCCTGCCGCTTCTTCAGCAAATCGATCACGCCATTTGCTCAACAAATTCGCGTTAACGCCCACGCTACGGGCTGCTTCAGATATTTTGTAACCGTGCACAGTTACAAGTGCCACCGCTTCACGCTTGAACTCCTCGGGGTGCGATCGTCTTGCTTGTTTTTCTGTTGTCATTTTTCACCTCGTTATGGCATTTTAACGCCTTAACTCAGTGTCCAGATCTAGTAGACCACTACAATTCGGTGAGGTGCGGGTATTTCACAGACCACATCCCTCCCCGAATAGGGATAAAGGCGCCGTCGCAAGCGTCAAAAAATTGTCAGAGATGTACGAGGTAACCCCATGAACATGATGGAACTGGATGGCTATAAGGCGAAGCTTGAATACGATCCCGAATTGGATGAGTTTCGAGGGGAAATACTCGGGCTGAACGGAAGCGCGGACTTCTATGGCGCCAGCCCCCGACCACTTCGAAGAGAATTTAGGAATTCCTTGAAGGTATTTTTGGAAGTTTGTGAAGAGAAAAATATCAATCCAACCAAAGAGTTTTCAGGTAAGTTCAATCTGAGAATTCCACCCAGCCTGCATGGCGAAATATCTGCTAGAGCAACTGCGGCAGACAAAAGTATCAATCAATGGGTTTCGGATGTTCTTGAACGTTCGATAAATGAATAGCGCGGCATAGCCTCGGCAAATTCAACATCTCGAAAGACGCGCACTTGTCGGGCGTTCTCAACGTGTGTTTCACCCATCGTGCCGAACATTCGCGCGAGGCCGAAGGCGAGTTCGTAACTAACGCACAATGCCAGTCTGGGTTCGCTTGAGGAATCGTAGGCGACACCGCTATTCGCAATCGCGGTCAAATCGGCGCCGCTTAGTGGAGAGACGTCCGCGTCTCTTGTATCGACGATTTCGTCGTAACTCCCGATCGACACATCGCCCGACGTCTGTTCAATATGCGCGATGAAGTCGGATTTCGATAGCAGGCCGGTCGCGGTGGTGCGAACCACTCGTTTGTTTCTATCGATTTCGGCGGTAACAGGCATTGCGCCGTAGCATATCGCGCCTGTTTCGACGTCGTCTCGCGGGATTCGTGCACGCTACCCACCGTTGCAAGTAATGGTGTACTTGTCTATCGGTACATTAAACGCGTCTAATTTTGCCGTCCGATGAGAGCTCTGATAGTCTGGATTCGATAATTGTGGAGGACATTCCATGCGACCCATTTCCGATTTCCTATTACTTGCGACTCTATTGTTTTCGCTGCAGCAGGTCTGTGCAGATACTGATGCGATACATGGCCGGGTTGTGAACGGTGCGGGATCTCCAGAAGCTGGGGTGTGGGTGATAGCCGTCACCGAGGCACTGCCAACCGACTACAGAAAAATTGTGGTTACCGACGACGCGGGGAAATTCGTTGTCCCGGATTTGCCGGACGTCGCCTTTAAACTGTGGGTGCGTGGTTATGGTTTGCTCGATTCCGAACCGGTCGCAGCGAGTGTCGGCCACACGGTTGAATTGAACGTCGCCGTAGCGTCCGATCCAGTTGCAGCCGCCGCGGTTTATCCAGCGACGTACTGGTTGTCCATGATCAATTTGCCGTCGGACGCGGATCTTAAGAACAGCGACGGACCGCTAAAGACGCAAGCAGCGTGGAAGAGCCAGTTTAAGTTGAATTGCATTTTATGCCACCAAGTGGGGGCGGCGGCGACCAGACTGCCAAGCGCTGCGGCGTTCGACCATGGTTTTATGAAATCTGCGGCGATGAATTACTTCGCCGATACCCTCGATCGAAAACGTTTACTGAAGGTGCTCGGCGAATGGGCTGAAAAAATTAAATCGGGCTCGGTACCGGCTGCGCCGCCAAGGCCACAGGGTGTTGAGCGCAATTTCGTCATCACTGAGTGGGGTTGGGGGGACATGTACACCTATGCCCACGATGAAGTGGCATCGGACAAGCGCAACCCAATGCTATATCCCAACGGGCGTGTCTATGGGGTTGACCTCGGCAACGATGCGTTGCTCTTTGTCGATCCCAAAACTCACACGGCCGGTCGAATTCCAGTGCCGACGCGCGATAATTTCAATACAGTTTGGTGTGAGCAAACGTGGAAGGGATTAGACAGCGAGGCAGTCGAGCCGTTTGGCTTTGGATCGTTAGGCTGCCCGTGGCCTGGCGGAGCGACACCGCATCTTGATGCGTATAAGAATCCGGCGAATCCACATAACCCGATGATGGACGAGCAGGGACGCGTATGGATGACAACACAAATTCGTCGTCAATGGGCAGAAGACGCGCCAGCCTTTTGCCAACAAGATCCGCTGATCACGGAGCGGCGCCACCATCGACAATTGGGTTACTATGATACGGCGACGGAAAAATTTGTCTTGGTTGATACGTGCGTGGGAACGCATCATCTACAGTTTGATGAGGCGGGCATATTGTGGTTGAGTGGCGATGACTATGCGATCGGCTGGCTCGATACGAAAGCGTACGACCCGGCCAATCCCGACTCACTTAAAACTGCGCACGGATATTCCGAAGTTCGAGTCGATGTTGATGGCGACGGTAAGGGCGATGCGCCGAACGTGGGTTTTCACTACGGGATTATTCCAAATCATCTTGATGGTTCCGTGTGGAGCGCTGTGCCGCCGGGTATTACAAGTCCCGCCGGT
>CAWLAW010000073.1:0-9162 GCA_963854885.1 Gammaproteobacteria bacterium
TCAAGCTCTCTCCATTATAACGGTTGCGCTGCCATGCCGAGTGCCAAGTAAACCACCCGTGCCGTGGGCGAGCGCAATATCACAATTAGGTACTTGTACTGCACTATGCGCTTCACCGCGCAATTGGCGGACCGCCTCGATGACTTTCGTCATACCGCCACGGTTGCCAGGATGATTGCTGCATAAGCCACCGCCGTCGGTATTAAAGGGTAATTTCCCAACCCCAGAAATTAGGTTTCCGTCCGCTACGAACGCTCCCCCTTTGCCTTTCTCACAAAACCCAATGTCTTCGAGTTGCATCAAAACCGTTATCGTAAAGCTATCGTAGAGCGATACATATTTGACGTCCGAACGTTTGATCCCTGCTTCGTCAAACGCATTTGCCGCGGACTTAACTCCCGCGGAGTAGGTAAGGTCTACCTCGCCCCCACGCATATGTTTTATTGATTCGCCGGCGCCGAGTAGGCGTATTTTTGGGCGCTTCAATTCAGCCGCCACTTCGGGCGCAACCACGACCAACGCCCCGCCGCCATCGGAAATAATGCAACAATCGAGTCGATGCAGTGGATCGGCGACTAGTGGCGAATTCACGACCTCCTCCACGGTGACGACATTTTTAAGCATTGCGTGGGGATTGTGTTGCGCGTGATGCGACGCGGCCACTTTAATCCACGCGAGTTGTTCTGATGTCGTACCAAATTCGTGCATGTGGCGTTGCGCGCACAGAGCATAAATATTTAGCACGCTCGGTTTGAATGGTGCTTCAAACGGCGAGTCCGGCGGTGGGATCGCCATTGCACCGCGTCCGGGTGCGGCGCCACCGGTGCGCGGCTTGCCGGCTAAAGTGATCAAGGCAACGCGGCACTTGCCGGCCGCAATTGCTTGCGCGGCGTGATTGACGTGCACGATATACGACGAACCACCGGTTTCGGTCGCGTCGATATGTCTAACGTCTAGACCCAAATAATCAACCATCGACAAGCCGCCTAAACCCGGCGCATCGCCGGCACAAAAATAAGCGTCGACGTCGCTAAGGCTTAAGCCCGCGTCCTCGAGAGCCCCTTTCGCAACTTCCGCATGAATTTGCGCTAGCGGGATTCCGACCGCTTTGCGCGTTGGATGTTCATAAATACCGGCTATGTACGCCTTACCCTTAATACTCATTCATGGATTCCAAATTTGTGCGTGACTAAAGATTGTGATTTCGACAGACGCCGGCATTAGGAGAATGGTAACGCCGCCCAATCTCCGGCAACGACTTCGCTGCACTTACCTCGAATCACTATCGCGGCCGAGCAATCATTCTCAGCTGATCATTTCCATTGCATGATAAATGTTGCAATTTCGCGGATGCTGCGCTCGTCGGCTGCCGAAAGCGGTTCTGAATACACGCGGGGCATAGGTTCACGTGGGTTCTTAATAAACGCTATCAATTCGTCAAGGGTCATTTTTTGCTTCGCCGATTTTATATCGACCTTATTCCACTGATCCCCGCCCACCCCATGGCAAATTGAACAAGAAGTGAGATACGCACTTTCACCTCTTTCGATAATAGTAGAAGCGTTATTTTGCGCGGCTTTAACCGATGCCTCGGATAATGCCATGAGGACGATTGAAGGCCGACCAGTAGCACCAAACAAGGTTCTCGACACGTTCCCCGAGGTAAAAGCGACATACTGTCTCCCGCCCTGATCATAGGTAATCATTCCGCCGGACAACGAGCCGCCAGTATCGACCTGTTTTAGAATCTCGCCGGTCGCACTATCAAAAATCATAAACGCGCCACCATTATCGCCACCGAACAAGACGCCGCCTGCGGTTGGGGTGAGTGCACCTAATACCGGATGATCGGCATGGTAACGCCACGCTACTTCGCCGGATTCCGCATCGACGGCATATATCCAACCCCGTGGTGTGCCAATACCTGTCCAAGTTCCGCCCATGTTCATACCGCCAATCTCGGGGGTTGAGCCGGGATCACTCATAAAGAGCGCGCAGTAATCTAAGGATCCAACAAATAAGCGATGCTGTTCCGGATCGAACGCAGGTCCGTTCCACTCGACCCCACCGGCAGGTCCAGGACACGCCTCAACTCCTTCCGGGGTTGGCACGGGCGCCGGATCGTCTACCGTTGTCACCGCGGTCTTGGCAATTAATTTATGCGAGCGACGATCGACGATATGCAAATATCCGTCCTTGCCACCGGCGGCAACGCGCATTTCGCCTTTGGCGTTCCGGTACAGCACGGGTGATGCCGCGAGGTCGTGGTCAAGCCCATCGCTCGGTGCGAGTTGATACCACCACTTAAGTTCGCCAGTGCGCGCATCGAGAACTAACACCGAATTCGTGTAGAGGTTGTCGCCGAGCCGATCCGCAGGGACGAAATCGGGTATCGGATTACCCACAGGAATGAAGAGTTCGGCGGTCGATGGATCTAACGCGAAATGTGTCCACGTGCCACCGCCACCACCACCGGTGTCGTTCCAAATGGTTTTGCGCCAACTATCCGAATTGGGCTCGCCGGGAGCAGGGACGTTATTGAATCGCCAAACTTCGCGTCCGGTCATGGCTTCATAGGCGATAACGCGCCCACGCATGCCTAATTCCGAAACCGCGGTGCCGACGATGACGAGCCCATTCCAAGCGAGTGGCGATCCGGTGACTATTTCACCCTCGGCGGGAGAGCCAACGTAATTCGCCCACAATTGCGTACCACTGGCGGCATCGAGCGCGATCACTTGACCATCATCTGTACCGCGAAATAAACGGCCCGCGTAATACGCAACGCCGCGATTTACTGGTAGCGGCGAGGCTGTTGCACGCCGATGTTGATGCCGCCAGATTACTTTGCAAGTTGTCGGTTCAAGCGCCAAGGTGTCGGTTGCCGTCGTCGCATACATGACGTCGTCGACGACAATAAGTCCAGCTTGAAAGGAACCGCTGTCCGCGACTTGCACGCGACACACTTCAACGAGATCAGCTGCATTGCTAACGTTAATCTGCGAAAGCGGTGAATACCGTTGCCCGTCGAGCGATTTGTTGTAGCTGGTCCATTGCGCGCCGGTCGGGAACACGGTCGCCGAACTTTTAATGAGTTCCGCAGCGAACGCGCTAGGCCAAACATGCACCGCGATAATAAATAGACACGCATTGATTCGGTTGAAAGTCATGGGTCATTCCTTCTTTTTTCGTTTTCGATGAGTCGCCAGTTTTACCTAGTGGGCTTCACTGAATCACTATTTAGCTTGATCGTGCTGTTTCTTGCTCGATTCACTCGACGACTAATTATTCATTAGCCGCGACATTATCTATGTTATTCCGGTCAAATCGGGTCACGCGTTAACGCTAGCGCGCGCCGTATTCGCTCGTTAACGAGCAGCGCGACCTATTCGCTATCGCCCGAGCACTTCATCAATACATTGAGCCTTGTTGTAATACCTGTAATCCCAGTCCCACAACGGATTTAATCGACGTTACGCTCGGAACTTGCCAGCGCAAACGAGCTGGTTCCGTCATCCAATTCAACCGGCATGCGCCGCGTCGCGCGCTTTCCATGCGGAACTTGAAACTCTGTATTGCCGGTATAAAAACCGAGGCGGTGCAAAAAACTGGGTTCAAGACTCGCCACCGTTTCCGGCCATAGAGCACAATTCCAATTGATTTGGGGTCGCAACCACCGTAATGCGTAATATCCAAATAGCGCCGCACGAGTCTCATCGGTTGTCGTGTTTTCGCCCGTTTGATGCCATAAACGCCCGTCCAAGAGCAACATCGACCCAGCCGGCGCTTCGATCCCTACCGTGTCTCGCAACTCCCCTTCGCTTGGGCCATGACCAAAACGATGCGATCCCGGCACGTAGCGCGTGCCACCGTTGTCGTCGTTGAGATCGTCCAACAACCAGGCAACGTTGCACGCCAATGCTTGCTCCGGCCACGGCGGCAATACATAACCTTGATCAGCGTGCATGATCATCCGCCCGTTGCCGGGCTCGGTAATATTCGCACTGAAATTCGAGATAAGAAAATCATCGTTGAGCATGTAGCTCACATACTCCAGCGCTTCTGGACGTTGAATGAGATCGACAAACACTGGATCCAAGTTAAATAAGTGAAACACTCGGATATTATGTCGATCGGGATCGAACGGATAACCGCGGGTCGGCACCTCGTCGGCCTCGCTTAACTCGACGGCATCGAACAGGCGCGCGCGAACGTCGCTTACCTCATCGGGAGATAGCGCTTCCGTTACGACCGCAATGCCATGTTCATCTAAATCACGTCGTGCCTGCGCGGGATCGGTTGTCGGAACCGGAGAGGGGTTTGCCATTAATCGATCACTGCCAATCTTCGATGTAATTCGCTGACAATTGGAGGGGTGTGGAGCAACCCGGCTTGCATATCGTTTACCTTAACTGTGGACGATGGATGCACGAACTATTATCGTTACTGAAATTATTGTCAACTGAAAAACCAAGCCGGTGACATTCGAGGTACAAGGTGCGGAACGAGCGCCTAGACGTTCGCATTACCTAAGCCACTAGGATAACGACGGTAGCAATATATTAGTCGTCGAAATTACCGCATCTGCGAACCGCCATAACGAGAAGCTATTCAATGCAAAAATCTCGTGGCGTGTTCTTACAGTCAATTCAAGCCCGAGGGGGTGAGCATGGAACAGTATTCGACAAAAGCATTCGTGGACGGTTTTGTTTTCTTGGAAGGACCACGTTGGTACGACAACGCCTTATGGGTCTCGGATATGATGGATCATAAAGTTTACAAAATATCGGAGCAAGGCGATAAAGAAGTTGTCGTGGAGGTACCGAACAGGCCGTCGGGGCTTGGATTTATGCCTGACGGCACGTTAATCGTTGTCTCCATGCTCGATCGACTCGTCTATAAGTTGGTCGACGGAGAGTTGGTCCTGCATAGCGACGCCAGCGAAACCGTTAACGGCGATCTCAACGACATGGTCGTGGACGATCAAGGTCGCGCCTACATCGGTAATTTTGGTTACGACATATTTGGCGATGGAGAGCCCGCGACTGCAGAGATTATTCTTGTCGAGACAGACGGAACGCATCGTATTGTCGCCGATGAATTAGATTGTCCTAACGGTACGGTGATCAGCCGAGACGGGAAGACCTTGGTCGTGGCCGAGTCATTTGCTGGCCGACTAACTGCCTATGATCGCGCCGCCAACGGCGATCTCTCAAACCGTCGAACGGTTGCACAGTTCGAGGGCCTCGTCCCAGATGGGATGTGTCTTGATCAAGACGGCCATATTTGGGTCGCGTTGTTTGCCGATAAAAAATTTGTTCAGGTCGATGCCGACGGTGCGGTAATCGGTCAGGTCGATGTCGCGCCCGACGCCGCCATTGCGTGTCAGCTTGGAGGTGCAGACGGACGAACTCTATTTTGCCTCACCTATGCTGGTGAAATAGCCGACATCGCACAAGGCAAGCCAAATGCCCAAATCCAAATGGCGCGGGTCAACTCGCCGGCCGCCGGATCGCCCTAAGCAAAAGCAACGCACGCGGCCACGATTGCAGGCGGTGGTCGGTTTTTAGCTCTCAGGAACGTCCGGCTTTGCGATCAATGCGCCACTGCCCTCGAGCTCCCGGACTTCGGCTTCGCTAACCCCTGCGAATTGCGTGAACACCTCAACATTGTGTTGGCCCATGTAAGCGGCATCCAGTTTTGGATGGCGAACCCCTGCCGAAAAACGCAATGGCATACCCGGAACCTGGTAACTGCCAAACACCGGATCTTCGATCGTGCGAATCGTCTCGCGTTCGATAAGATGGGGATGCTTTACGGCTTCCTCAACAGATAGAATCGGCGCGATTGGTACGTGATGATTAAATCCCCAATCTTCGGCTGCGGCGATTGCGCTCGGATATTGGGTTAGGTTTTTTTCAACAATCGCGGTTAGCGCATCTCGATTTTCAACCCGAGCAACATTGTCGATAAAACGGGGGTCTTCTTCGAGCTCTGGTTGTCCCAAGGCGCTACAAAATTTCGGCCACTGGTTTTGTAACACCGCGATAATTACATAACCCTCCTTGCATTTAAAAATCCCAAGCGGAGAGACCGCGTAATGGTGCGCGCCAGAGCGATGCGGCTTGATTTCACCGTTAGACGCCGTGTGCGCCTGCACGTTTACTTCATGGCAGTGAAAATACGAGTCTAGCAACGACGCTTCGACGTATTGCCCTTCGCCCGTTCGCTCGCGATAAAACAACGCGCCATTAATTGCGGCTAATAAATGTGTGCCGGTCATCACATCGCCGATCCCAAGCATATAAAAGTACGGCGGTCCGTCCGGCTCGCCGATCATGCTCAGCACCCCTGCATAGGCTGCGCCAATGTAGTCATACCCTGGCAACTTCGATAGTGGCCCGGTCTGGCCGAACGCCGAAATTGAACCCATGATCAGGCGCGGATTTAGCGCGTGAACTTCGTCCCAACTAAAGCCGAGACGATCGATTACCCCGGGAGCGAAATTCTCGACTAATACGTCACACGACTCGAGAACTTTTTTTACCAATTCAATCGAACGCGGATTTTTACGATCGATCGCAATACTCTTTTTGCCGCGGTTTTGTTGGATGTAATACCCAGAGCGACCGTTGCGAAAATGCGGGAGGCCACGCGCTTGCTCGCCATTGGGCGCAAGTTCCACTTTGATCACTTCCGCGCCCATCTCAGCCATTAGCCGAGTCGTCGTCGGGCCGGCCAAGGCTTGGGTGAAATCTAACACTCGGATCCCATCTAAAATATTCGTTGGCTTTGCCATACGTTACCCTCGCTCGGATAGTCGACCGCAATTATTACGCGACCGTGGATTGAAAAATGTTCGATGCGGACTGGGAAGCTAAGGCTGGAATACTAGTCGAGCGGGTCTTAATTTGTCCACCCGCATTATCACCGGCTAGAGCAACGCACGTAATAGATAATTTTTATCCGAAATGAGGAGGATCTAAATCTTTGTACCACTAATAACGTTTAAAATTAATGTTTCGTCGTACTCGATTTGTCGGTCGAGAACGAGCATCGCTAGGCCATGGACAATCGACCAAGCGCGCAAGGCGCCAACCTTGCGTTCGATATCGCTCAATTCCTGCGGCATTACGGCAGCAATATTCTCGCGCAATGCACGCATCGCTTTTCCGACGCTACCGAGTTCGTCATCGAGCAAACTAACTGCCGGAGCGTTACTGAATATCAGCCGAAATATCGCTGGGTTCTCAACCGCGAACTGCACATACGCAGCTCCCGTGGCTCGAAACCCCTGCGTCCCGCCACCAGCCTCAGCACCGGCACGCGCCTGCATCGACGCTAAACGTTCCATGCCTTCATGGGCGAGCGCGAGCAATAACGCGTCTTTATCCGGGAAATGACGGTAAATTGCCGTCGCGCTGACTCCCACGTGCCGGGCAACTTCGCGCAAACCGATGTCGTCGGCGTCGCGTTTTTCCAGTAGTTCTAATCCTGCAATGATTAACGCCGCGCGCAAGTCGCCGTGGTGATAGCGCGGCTTCTTAGCCTGGTTTTTGTTTATGTTGACACTGTTATCATTCGAGTTCATGCTATCACTGTAAACATTACCGGCGCGGTTTCCTATCAGGAGAAGAACCCATGGCTAGTGCAATCGAAAAAACTCTACGTTCCACGGTAACCAAAGGGATCGACGCGATTTCAGAATTTAATCGTAAGCGGCGCTCGGATCTGGATAAACCGCATCCGTATCTCAATGGTATTCATCGACCCATGACATCCGAACAGACGCTCGAGGATCTCTCTGTACAGGGCGACATTCCACGCGAGCTCGATGGTCGGTATTTGCGTATTGGCCCAAATCCGGTGAGCCCGCCGAACCCAGCAAATTATCATTGGTTTATCGGTGACGGCATGGCCCATGGGATCCGCATAAGCGACGGTAAGGCATTGTGGTATCGAAATCGGTGGATGCGATCAAATGCAGTGAGCGAGGCGCTCGGGGAAGTACCGAAACCCGGGATCCGAAATCCCCGCTTCGACAATGCAAATACGAACATCATTGGAATCAACGGCCGCACGTTCGCGATAGTCGAAGCCGGAGGTAAACCGATCGAGCTCACCGAAGAGCTTGAAACGATCGCACATAACCCGTTTGACGGCACATTGAAACATTCTTTTAGCGCCCACCCGCACGCCGATCCTAAAACCGGCGAGCAGCACGCAATCTGTTACGACGCTGAAACGGTTCACACCGTGTGGCATGTAGTGCTTGATAAGAGTGGCTGTGTAATTCGCGAAGAACCGATCACGGTTAGTGATGGCCCGAGCATCCATGACTGCGCCATCACTGAAAACTATGTCCTGGTTTTCGACTTACCCGTGACGTTCTCAATGAAAGCGTTACTGGCCGGCCAGTATTTCCCTTACGCTTGGAATGAGAATCACGAAGCACGAGTGGGTTTGCTCCCGCGCAACGGTAAAAACGCCGACATAATTTGGTGTCAGGTCGATCCGAATTACGTCTTTCATCCCGCCAACGCTTTCGAGAGCACCGATGGTCGCGTGATCGTTGATGTTGTCGCCCATGACAGCATGTTTGCTCGGAGTACTCTTGGTCCCGATTCGATTCGCTCGCGTTTTGAACGGTGGACAATTGATAGCGCGACTCAGTCTGTCTCGCGCCATGTCGTTCATGATCACAACCAGGAATTTCCGCGCATAGACGAGCGCCAAACTGGACAAGACTATCAGTTCGCCTACGCTGTCGCGCTGCCGTCACAAGATCACGTTGAGCTAACGATCGCGGCAACGCAGATCTATAAACACGATGTCAAAAACGAGACGACACAAGTCCACGATTTCGGACCGAATCGTCATCCCGGAGAATTTGTTTTTGTTCCACGAAACGATAGCAGTGCCGAGGACGACGGCTGGCTGATCGGCTTAGTCGTCGATATGAGTAATGAATCGACAGCCTTGGAAATCCTTAATGCGGACGATTTCACCGGCGAAGCGCAAGCCGTGGTTAATATCGAACATCGAATTCCGCCTGGCTTCCACGGCAACTGGGTGCCGAATTAGCTCACGGCATCTATCTCCCAAATGCGGATGCGACGAATTTAGTGAACAGCGGCTAGGCTTAACGTCGAGTGACTAAAA
>CAWLAW010000074.1:0-9133 GCA_963854885.1 Gammaproteobacteria bacterium
TTGCCGCGCTTAGTGCAACCCTTTATCGGGATCTGATCGCGCGGTTGAAACTGTGGGCGTCGGGATCCGGTTTTATGTGTTTCCAGTAAGAGCCACGCCCTCTAGCCACCTGCGATATCGGGATCCCCTACGAGCGAGATGACTAAGACAAAAGCCACAAATCGTGACGCTATGGTAACGGTTAGAGACCTCATGCAGAGCGGCTATTCTTACGAACTCACAGAAGCTGTCGGTGAGCAATTCGACCCACAGTTCGAGCCACAACTAGCGCCCGATGAGATGTTGAGACTGGGCGTGTTCGGCGGCAAGTATCTGAGCGATTGCCGCGATGAATTTCCGGATGAATGGTTTGAGAAGGCAAAATTCAGCGCGGGCGCTCGCGATGCTGAGATCAACTTTTTCGGTATTGATGCGTCGAAGCCCTTGTCATATTGGCAAGCGAAAGGCTGGATCCACGACGACGATCCGCGAGGCTGGTTCCAGTGGTATTGCCGATACTATATGGGTCGTCGGCACGAAGACGATTCCAGGCAGATTCAGCGCTGGCGGAATATGCGCCGCCACGTCGCACAGCTGAAAAAAAACTGCATGCGAGGCGACCTCCTCTGCCGTCCACGACAGCGCCAGGCGCTGCTCCACTGGGCTTACGATTCACGGATAATGTGATGGCAATGCGTTATCGATTTCATTTCAAAGGTCAGCTGAGTGCGGACTTTGGCAGGTTTGCCGTGGCACTTTTTTGTATCAGTTTGAGTGGTTGCGTGGGTATCCCGGACAACGCGACCGCCGTCCGCAACTTCGAACTGGAACGCTACTTGGGGACTTGGTACGAAATCGCCCGACTCGATCATCGTTTCGAGCGCGGTCTGTCACGGGTGCGTGCCGAGTACAGCATGCGCGACGATGGTGGAGTTCGTGTCATTAATACAGGCTACAACCAACAAGACGGTGAATGGGATCGCGCGGAGGGTAAGGCGTACTTTGTCGACAGCCCCGATATTGGTCGTCTTAAAGTCGCTTTTTTCGGCCCTCTCTACGGTGCCTACAACATCGTAGCGCTGGACGAAGAGCACTACACCTACTCCCTGGTGATCAGTTCCAATACATCCTATCTATGGATCCTCGCGCGACAGCCAACGCTCGATAGCGAAACCCTGGATCAGCTGGTGGAGATCGCGCGCGAACTGGGCTTTGACACTGGCGCACTGATTTATCCCGAACCCGGCAGCGAGACAAATTGACGCGCGACTGCAATATGCTGACCCGCTTGGCTGCACGCTCCTCAGGCTTTCGGTCGTATCGATTCTCGCAATGGCAATGCAGACAGTGACAGTTGCAGCACAATTGGATCTCGACCTCCAACTATGGCGCACGATAAACGACGATGTGATGGGAGGGGTATCGCGCGGCGAAATAATTACTATTGATAACGGATTACGTTTCCGCGGACAAGTGTCTTTGCAGAACAACGGTGGATTTACCTCGGCGCGCATGTCGTATGGCGGCAGTCCGATCAGTGCCGGCCAGGTTCGTCTGCGTGTAAAGGGAGATGGTCGCCGCTATCAATTCCGCGTGCGTTTGGATGATCGTTACGATGGCGTCGCATGGCGTGCCGGCTTTGACACAAACGAATCCTGGCAAACCGTGACCCTGCCATTCGAAGAATTCGAATCAGTATATCGTGGGCGAGCGGTTACTAATGCCGGGTCCCTAGTTCCTGAAAAGATCCGCCAGATTGGATTTTTGCTTGCGGATAAAAAAGAGGGCCCCTTCCAACTCGATTTTACGAGCATCGAGTTTCCGATAGACGAATAAGTGCAACATAGACTTTCGGAGTCCGAACGCAGGTTGCGTTTGCGGCACCGGTTAGCCTTTTAATCCAGGACAGCTTACTTATTTAAACGATGGAGTAAGACGTAAAAATGACACGGCATGAGCCAAGAAAAAGGAAGCAGCAGCGACATTATTTGTCATGGACAATGTCGCCAAGCTCGCAGTAGTCCATCAACTCAAACCGTATCGCTGACGACTTTGTAGGTCGGGTCTTCGTAGTAGTTAACCTCGATGATGGCTGCCGCGTTCGCGAGCAACGCGGTGCAATCATCGGACAGATGTCGCAGGTGGACCTTTTTCCCCGCGCGCGCATAACGCTCCGTGATCTTGTTCAGCGCTTCGATAGCAGACATATCCGCGACCCGGCTTTCTTCGAAATCGATCACAACGTGTTCCGGATCACCGCTGACATCGAATTTTTCCGCAAACGCAGTCGTCGATCCGAAAAACAAGGGACCATATATCTCGTAGTGTTTCCAGCCATTGTCATCGATGCGTTTGCGCGCCCGAATGCGTACCGCGCTGTCCCAGGCGAAAACCAGAGCCGAAATGATCACCCCAACGATCACGGCGAACGCGAGGTTGTGAAGTACCGCGGTGACGAGCGTCACCAGGACCATGACGATGAGATCGGAACGGGGCATGCGGTTAAACGTTTTAAGACTCGCCCATTCGAACGTGCCGATGGCAACCATGATCATGACGCCGGTTAATGCCGCCATCGGCAGTCGTTCGATCAGCGGCGCGCCGAACATGATGAATACAAGAAGCATAACAGCGGCCACGATGCCGGACACTCGCGCGCGCGCGCCGGAAGAAATATTGATCAGGCTCTGGCCTAGCATGGCGCAGCCGCCCATGCCGGAGAACAACCCGGATAGAATATTCGCGGCACCCTGAGCCACGCATTCCTGGTTGCTGCGACCACGGGTTTCTGTGATCTCGTCGATGATGTTCAGGGTCAACAGGCTTTCGATCAAGCCAACCCCTGCGACGATAGCGGCGTAGGGAAAGATAATCCATAAGGTATCGAAGTTCAGCGGCACCTGAGGGATGTGGAACGGCGGAAAACCACCTTGGATCGATGTGATATCGCCGACAGTTTTTGTGTCGATGCCGAGGAAAGCGACGAGCGCAAAGACCACGAGGATGGCGACCAGCGAGGCCGGCACCACGCGCGTCAAACGGGGTAAGCGCCATATGATCACCATCGCAATCGCCACAAGCGCGACAAAACCCGCTAATTCCGGTCCGACAAGCCAGGTGCCCGAGACGGTTTTAAACTGCTCGAACTGGCTCGTTAAGATAATGATCGCGAGTCCGTTTACAAAACCGAAGATGACTGGGTGCGGGACGAGCCGCATGACCTTGCCGAGCCGCAGGAATCCCGCCGCGAGCTCCAACAGGCCCGCAAGGATCACCGCCGCGAAGACATATTCCGGCCCATGCGAGACAGCGAGCGCGGCAATCACGACCGCGATCGCGCCAGTAGCGCCGGAGATCATGCCTGGACGCCCGCCGAACACACTCGCGACGAGGCCGACGACAAAGGCTGCATAGAGACCGGTCAGCGGTGAGAGTCCCGCGATGAGCGCAAACGCGACCGCTTCGGGCACTAACGCCAGCGCGACGGTGATGCCGGATAGCACCTCGATACGATAGTTAACGGGTGAAACAGATTCAAAAAGGTTGAGTAATCTCGTCATGTATATGTCTTGCTCGAAAAATGTAAAAACAAAGCGACCGCTGCCCAGCCGTGGCGGACAAAGGTGTGCGGATTCGCAAGGATACGAATGAATGGCCGATATCGGCTCGACGCAGCGCTGAAGCGTCGTATCAAACGTCAGGGATGGCTGATAGATAGCGATGCTCGTTTGCTGACGGGACTTACCGTCGACGAGCGCAGATCTTTAGCGGAGATACTTCCCGGGCAGTATTTGCAATGGCCCTCTGCCATTAAATGCTGCAGTGCGATTATAGAGACAATTCAGCGAACAGCCAGCGCTTATGAGCACTTTTTCATTGACCACGTCACACCTGGCTCGTTAACCGCAGTGGCGACGCGATTTTCCGGGTCCGTGGCACACGGCACGCCTTTGAATCCAGCAGATGACGAAAAAAGTGGGGTCAGATGAAACTTTCTGCAAGCCCGGAAAGTTTCATCTGACCCCATTTTTCCGCTTTTCCGCTTTTCCGCTTTTTTGTTTGGGCCTAATGAACCGGCGTTGCAACATTTTCACGCTAACTTTCACGCGGCGCCGAACCTGCCGGCCCTCAAAGCTATACCCTCGCTAAAAACGGCTAACGAACGCATTCGCGTGCCGGCCCGGGACACCGTTTCCCTCGGTAGTCGCAGTTTTGGTGAATATTTCGCTGCGCTGAAGTTGTTGCATCGTATACCATGAATCTACAGAATTTTTCGAATTCGCAAAGAGGATAAAAACGATGGAAGTCGGCTTACAGTTTATTTTTCAAAATACTCACGAGGGCCTATCGGACGCTGAAATGATGCGCAAAGAAACCGATATCGCATTGCTCGCCGACGAAATCGGCATGGATTTCTTGCTCTTGCCAGAACATCATTTTGATCCGAGTTATTCGATGATGCCCGACAACCTACAATGGCTGTCCTACCTCGCGGGGAAAACCAAGCGCATTAAAATTGGATCGGGCGCCATTATTTTGCCTTGGCACGACAACCCGACACGGCTCGCGGAAAAAATTTCCATGTTGCAGGTGCTGCTCGGCGACCGCTTCATGCTCGGCTTTGGTCGCGGGCTCGCGCGCGAGGAGTACCGCGCATTCGGTGTCGATATGAACGTTGCGCGCGAACGTTTCGATCAATCGGCCGAAATTATTCTCGACATCCTCAATACGGGGATCGCCGAATACGACACCCCACATTTCAAACAATCCCGCACCACCGTGACCCCGAAACCGGAACACGGATACCGCGATCGTGAGTTCCTGTCTGTTGCCATGACCCCGGATTCAGGGGTCGCGGCGGCGAATCTCGGCGCCACCATGATGTCCTTTGTGCAATTGCCGTGGGCCGACCATAACGCCGCCGTCGAAGCCTGGCGTGAACGGTTTCGTGAAGTGCACCCAGACAAAGAACCCGGCGCACCCGTTTTCTCCGATTTCACTTACTGCCACGAAGATCCCGCCAAAGCGGAAGCTGTTGCGCGCGAGTACCTCGCCCAATACTACGCCAGCGTTATTCGCCATTACGATTTTGATGGATCGCATTGGGGTGAAACCAAGGGTTACCAAGCCTATCAAGCCGGCGCCAGCGCGCTGCAGGAGATTGGCATCGACGCGGCTTGTGAAGGCTTTGTGCAAAATCAGGCGTGGGGCACGCCAAAACAAATTGTCGATAGATGGACTGAGCGTTTCGAAATAACGGGTGACATACGTCCCGCAATGGCGGTCTCCTATGCCGGCATGCCATTCGATCTGGTGCAACGGAGCCTGCGTTTAATCAGTGAGAAAGTAGCGCCCGTGTTACGTAAACTCACCACCAAAACAGCGGCGCAGGCGGTCGCATAGATCTTCGACTAGATGGTGCGGAATTGCCGGGAGTGTGCGTCTTATCGGTTAGCTAATCAGGCCTGCAATCGAATCGCCGACTAAGACGTCTCGCCAAACGCCAATTCTTGCCATTGTCCTCGCACCCATTGCGCTCTACTTATTAGTGTTGTTGTGGGATGCGGCAGCGCAGGCGCAAAGCCGATGGAAGTCGCGCAACCGAGGTTGGTGGACGGACATTGCACAACAGTGGCGCGGGTTCCTACGGCAAGATTGGCAGCGCCGGTATTATTCGGATTGGGGTTTCTGCTCTACTGCATGCCGCGTTTTTTGACCTACGTGCAACAGCGCCGCTGGCGTGCGGTCGCGGTCCTACCGGTCATCGGGGTTTGCGCGGCAGCAATTTATGCCATGTTCTTTTTGTATTTCATCGCGGGTCACGCCGGTAATACAAATACCCGCGAATTATTGGCCCTGGGTGGCATATTGTGGGGCGCGATCGCGGTCTATGCGTCACTCGGTTGGGGGTTGCACTACGCCGTGCGCCGCTAGCGCGGCAAATTAGCACAATCAAAACGAGTGTAAGAGTACTCAGGTCGAACTCGACTGTGACGATGATCTAGCGCCCACTAAGCATGCTCAGCATTCCTTCGTCGTTCATTTCTGCGGCCAGCTCAAGCGCGGATTTACCCTCGACTAAGGTTTAATTCAGATTAGGCTCGTGTCCTATACATAGCCGCTCCGCTGAACGATCGACAATAGCCGCGGCTGTCAGTGGCGGAGCCACCCCGATTTTTAGTCAAGCCTAACCGGCCGCTTTCGCATTAGTAGTAGTCATCAACGAGGTGCTGGTGCAGGATCACGCCTTCATCAACAGTAATAGAGGGAGAAGAAAATGTTTTCACACGTCATGGTGGGCAGTAGCGATATTGATCGCTCGAAGAAATTCTACGATGCAGTAGCCACCTCCATAGGTGCCAACGCTGCTATAACTGATGATAACGGTAGGCTCATCTATATGCACAACGACGGTATATTTATTGTTACGCCACCGATTAACGGGGAACCCGCAGCGCCCGCCAACGGCGGCACTATTGGGTTCGCGTGTACTAGCAAGGAGCAGGTCGACGCCTGGCACGACGCAGGTGCGGCAAACGGCGGCAAGAGTGTCGAAGATCCGCCGGGCGTTCGCGAAGGCGGATTCGGCCCAATGTACCTCGCCTACGTGCGCGACCCGGACGGTAATAAGCTCTGTGGTTTGTTCCGGATGAGCTAACCGATCGGTCGCTGAAATCGCAGGGAGCATCCAAACGCTGAGCTTCGGATCAGTAAAATTCTGCTGCATCGAGACGTGGCCGTGGTCGCAGGATCGCGGCCTCGTTTAGAAACGCGACATAGGGGCATTTCGTCGTCTCTACCACGTTCGCCTTCGCGCCTCGAAACACTTCGAGTGAATAGCGCGCGAAGGCGAACGCCCCAGATTGGAATGTTAGTGAAGTACAATCAACTTCGCGTCTAGCTAAGTAAAGACCCCTTGAACTGCGGGATCCGGCGACAGCTTACTTATTTCGCTGTCCGAAGATGAAATCTCACATAGTCTCGTCTGAAAAAGTAAACTGTCCGCGGACCACCTATCGAGCCACTGAGTGAAATGACCACCACTATCCTCTTTTACAACACCCATCTGTTTCTTGACACCCACCCGGTGCGACGTACGATTCTCGACGACGAGGAGAGAACGGAGGCGATCGTCAGCTCCCTTCTTCGTCGGCAACCAGAGATTGTCGCGCTGTGCGAGGTGTGGGCGGATGCGCGGGCGTCGCGCGTGGTCCAAGGGCTGGAAGGAGACTATCCGTTCCATTTCCGACCCGAGACCCGGACGGGATTCGGACTTTCTTCGGGCTTGCTGCTGCTGAGTCGGCTTCCGATCCGGCAGGCGGACTTCACCCCCTACTACGACACTCCCGATAGTCATCGCGCCGATATGGGTTTCGTCACCGCAGCATTTTCTCAACCCGATACCGAGAAACTTGCTTGCCGCTTGATAATGACTCACGACCAGGCGACCTTCGACAACGATATCGAACGTTACGCCAAGATCCGCGCGCAAAACCGTACTCGAATTATCCAAAAGGCCAACGAATTTCCAGCCCATGGTGTGCCGCTTATCGTGACCGGGGATTTGAACGTTATCGGCGAGTCGACGGAGTATGAATCCATGCGCGAGCAGTACGAGGCCATCGATCTGGTCGACATGTGGACCACCCACAACGGCGGGTCGCAGCACGCCCCGACGCTGGCGGAAGGATTGACTTACAGCGGCTCCACCAATCCATTGATCGAGGCGTTCGACGGCAAAGAAATGGCGCGCTCGGAAGAACGCCTCGACTACGTCTGGGTGTCGGCGTCGACCCGGCCGAGCTGGCGCAAATGCGCGATTGAACGTCACGCCTACGAGTACCAGCATTCGGCCAGCGAAATCTGGCCGGCCTCCGATCACTACCCGTTGGAGGCCGAGTTCGAGCTCTAAGAACCGCCGCCCTGCGCGGCGGACCCGGTGAAGGACTCTGAAGAACGCTGGGATTCGCCGAATATTTGCGCCTTCTGGCCACTAGGCAGCCACCGACGGGGCACTGTCGAGCCATATGGGTTACACTACGCAACTAGCGACGGTACCGTGCATGGCTGCACGTTCGAGGCTTGGCGGCGAGCCCAGCCGTTGTAAATCAAAAGCGCGACGCGACCGTTGCCCTTCATGCCGACTTTCGAATCCCGCTCGGGACCCCGAAGGAGTACCGCTCTCGGCCGATTTCAGATCGACCGATTCACTCAACGACACTACGCAAGGAGTTGCAGATGCCGCGACAGATCAGAGATTTCATGCCCGAAGAACTCGAATTTCAGATGTTTGTGCTGGACGAGCTGGCCGACGAGCTCGCCGCCGAAGGCGCCGATGTGCTCAAGCTTACGATTGGCGTGGCGGACCTCCCTACCCCGACGGTAGTCCTCGATCGCATTATGGAAAAGCTGGTCGACCCGGACTTTGTACGTCGTGTCTACCCCGAGGGACTTCCTGAGCTTCGTGAGGCAATTGCCGCCCACTATCACCGCCGCTATCGCGCGGACGTCTCGATGGACAACGTAATCGTCAATACCGGCACCTCACCGTTGTTCCGTAACATCTTCCAGCTCGTCGCCTCACCCGGCCAGGAAATCTTGTTGCCGCAACCGTATTACGCGCTCTATGCATACTGCGCCACCCTTGCAGGAGCAACGGTAAAATTCTACAACATCGATCTTGAGACGAAGCGCATCGACATGGACTCGTTCCGGCGAAACTTCTCTCCGGAACGAACCGCCCTGGTGGTGATCAATTCGCCGGGAAATCCCATCGGAAACGTCGTCACCGAGGACGAATACCGCGAGATTTACCGCATCGTCGACCGCCAGGCCTACGTGCTGAACGACGAGATCTACAACAACATGATGTTCTACGACGAGTTCCGCACTCCCCTGGAATTCCTGCCCGAGTACAACGAGGATATGACGATCGTCACCAACAGTTTTTCGAAGGGCTTCCGCCTCTATACGAAACGCGTCGGTTTTGCGATCGTGCCGAAGGATCTACAACGAAACCTACGCGTAATGCAGCAACATACTTTGCTCTGCACCGATCCCTGTTACCAATATGCAATGATCGGGGCCCTGGAAGACGACGCCAGCCCTGCTGAACTGAATGCGGTATTTCGCAGCCGCGCCGAGTATACGACGA
>CAWLAW010000075.1:0-9094 GCA_963854885.1 Gammaproteobacteria bacterium
CGCCAATTTCTTTACCGTCGTCATGCCTATCCCGCGTCGTGGTGTATTAATTACTCTCAACAACGCACTGTCGTCTTCCGGGTTGGAAATGAGGCGTAGGTAGCACACGAGATCTTTGATTTCAGTGTAGTCAAAAAAAGATCGACCGCCCGACAAAACGTACGGGATTTCGCGTTCGCGAAAAGCGCGTTCGAACAATCGCGCTTGGTGATTACTGCGAAAAAGTACCGCGTAGTCGCCGAACGTGCGTCGCCCAATCATGCGTTGGTGCAAAATATCATTCGCGACAAAATTCACCTCTTCGTGCTCGTCCCGCGCACCGTTAACGCGGATCTTTTCACCATGACCCCGTTCGCTCCAGAGACGTTTCTCGAAAGCATGTGGGTTATTGGAAATCAGGTGATTCGCAGCGTTTAAAATAGTCCCCATTGAGCGATAATTTTGTTCCAGTTTTATGATCTTTAGTTCCGGAAAATCGTTTTGCAACGAAGACAAATTTTCTGGTCGGGCGCCTCGCCAAGCGTAAATGGACTGATCATCGTCCCCGACTACGCTTAATTGCCCTTTCTCGCCAACGAGTAAACGCACGAGTTCGTATTGCGACAAGTTAGTATCTTGATACTCGTCGACCAGCAAATAGCGTATTTCGTTCTGCCAATGTGCCAGAATCTCTGGAAACGATTGGAGCAACGATACGGGGCGCATAATAAGATCGTCAAAATCAACCGCATTAAACGCCTTCAGCGCTTCCTCATACTGGGCGTAACACGCGGCCGAGAGCTTAGTTAGAGGATCTAAGTTATCACCTGAAAGCGCCGCTTTCGGGGTGATCATTGCAGACTTAAACGATGAGATCTTGTTTTGCACCGCGCGCATCTCGGCCGTGTCATTAGCCGGGGTGCGGCGTAAGATATCGGCAACGAGATTCTCGCAATCTTTGCTATCCATTATTGAAAAGCCGGTTCGATAGCCGAGTTTTTGAAACTCTGCGCGAAATATGCGCAGGCCAAGGGTGTGAAATGTTGAAATCCAGGGCTTTGCACTGCCCCGCTTACGTTTTAACCGAGAACGCATTTCATTCGCCGCCTTGTTAGTAAAGGTTATCGCGGCGATTCGTTCCGGTTCGAATAGTTCTTGTTTTATTAGGAAAGCGATCTTTTCAGTGATGACGCGAGTTTTGCCGCTACCGGCACCCGCGAGTACTAAGAGAGGTCCGTTGACGTGCCGAATAGCCTCACGTTGGCGCGGATTTAGTTTGGTCACCATGGTATTGAGAGAACGGCTGTTGTGCTTGCGCCAGAATTGCCGGCGCGATCAGGTTTTCGCGAACGCGCAATGGTAAAATTTTGCGACGTGAGATGCTAGTGATGTGAAGCGATATCGGACATTGGTGTACCCGGTACGCGGTTAGACGACGTAAGTAGCCGTCTCTGGCCGGAAGTGTAGCGAACTTACTCGATGCCGTGGAATTGCGGAGGATAACGCCAGTTGGTACTTGAGGCGTGGAGTCCGAAGTAACGTTCGTGCTGCCGTTGTCGATAGGGCTGTCCACTGCCAGCACGATAGCGGCGCGGCGCATGGTATTGAGGTGGCGCATAGTTCGTCAATCGATGCCCCAGAAAGTAACGATCGTAGGGATGTAGGTAACTGATCCTCTGTTCAACATCGAAATTTATCTTGGCGGGAGTTCCGGCGTGCAACGTCGATGGTGAAACTGAGCCAAAGCACAGAGCGGTAATCCCGAGCATGGCCACTGAATTGCGCATTTTAATCTCCCGTTTGGCTACAATTGGCACCAGCCTACCGAGGTAAAACTGAATCGCGACTGAACCGGGATTCTGTAACGTTAAGGTGAAGACAAATACACCGCGTTGTTGCGACGAATCCTATATATTCCTTGTCCGCTCCAATATTATGCAGCGATGCGCGTAGAACGATTAAAACGGAATTTTTCGGAGAGGACTTGGCGGTGGGCTATCGGCGTGCTCAGTGCAACTGTGGGCATTTTTATTGGGCACCTTTGGAGCGACAACGGGCAACTTTCGGCGCTCGAGCTTGTTACAATCGAGGAAGCGGCGATTAGTTTTGATGCCCGTCTGGATACTGGTGCGACGATTTCTTCAATCAACGCCCGCGATTTAGAAGTGATCGGCGGGGGCGATAGGCCGCATCGCTCTGACAAAGGAAAGCAGATCCGTTTCACTGTCGTGAATGGTACGGGAGTGACTGCGCGCCTCGAATCGACGATTGAGCAAGTTCGTGGGATTGCGACCTCAGACTGTAGTGAACTCCGCTACCATGTGTATCTAACGGTATTGCGCGATGGCGCGCGCTATCGATTGCTAATGAATTTGAATGATCGGTAGCGATCTAAAGATAAATTGTTGCTGGGGCGAAACTGGTTGCGCCACGGCTTTGTTGTAGACGTATCAAAAAGTAAATGACTATCGAACAATCGCCGGACAATCAGCAGCCGATCGTTGATATTGAACTCAACGGCACAACTATTCGGTTACTCGGCACCGCCCATGTTTCGCGCGCGAGCGCTGATGCCGTGCGCGATGAAATCGCCAGCGGCAATTGGGACACTGTTGCAATCGAACTGTGCGACAGCCGATTCAAAGCGTTTCAGAATCCCGATGCGCTCAAAAATATGGATCTATTCCAGGTTATACGCAGTGGGCGCGCGCCGATGGTTACAGCGATGTTAGCTATGGGCGCATTCCAACAACGAATCGCCGACCAATTCGATATTGAGCCTGGCGCCGAGATGCGAGTCGCAGTCGAGCAAGCTCAAGAGCACGATTGTTCGTTAGAACTAATCGACCGAGAAATAGGTACGACGCTAAAGCGCATATACCGAAACGTGCCGTGGTGGCGCCGCTTCTACTTGTTCACGGGTCTACTGACGAGTGTCGTTGTCCATGAGGACATCGATGAACAAGATATCGAGAAACTAAAAGAAGGCGACTTGCTAGAAACAACGTTCGCGCAATTTGCAGAAACGGCGTCAGAGATTTATGAACCTCTAATAGCAGAGCGTGATCGATTCATGGCGGCGAAATTGCGCCAACTACTCGACGGACCTGAAAAACGAATACTAGCCGTTGTCGGCGCTGGACATCTCAAAGGGATTGCAGAGGATCTAAGCGGGACGGGCAAGGAGGAATCACCAGAAGAAATCATTGCCGATTTGGCGTCGATTCCTGCGGGAAGTCCTTGGGTAAAAGTTATTCCGTGGGCGATCGTCGGGCTAATATTTATCGGTTTTGCGATAGGCTTTTATCGAAGCCCATCCTTAGGCTTCACTTTGATAACGGAATGGATAGTAATTAACGGCGGGCTGTCGGCGCTAGGCGCGGCAATTGCTGGTGGTCATATCCTCACAGTGATTAGCGCATTTGTTGCCGCACCGATCACATCACTCAACCCGACAATCGGAGCAGGATTTGTCACTGCGATGGTCGAAACATATATTCGCAAACCGACGGTCGGAGATTTTTCTAAACTGCGAACCGATACGTCTAGTTTCAAAGGATGGCGGTCGAACCGGGTAGCCAGAACGTTGCTAGTTTTTTTCCTAAGTACACTCGGATCGGCTGCCGGAACGTACGTGGCGGGGTTCCGAATTGGTCAACATTTGTTTAGCTAACGGACCTAGCTGGCGCGATGCGTTGTCGATACCGACGCAACACTAAGATCGCAACGAAGATAACGTGTACGGCGATAATTGTAGCGGACATGAGTGGCTGATCTTTCATCGGTGGTCGCAACAACCAACTCGTTTTCACGAGACCGGATGATTCGATAATGCTGGGTATTAACCAGTACAGCATCGCCAAGCAAATGATGGTCGAGGTTTCGACGCGTCTTTTTGAGATCCCGTATGTGAAGAAATACAAAATCAAAGTATCGCGTAGAAAAAGTAACCAAATAGCCAACGAGCTGACCCCAATATGCTCCAAATATTCGCCGGAATAGCGCGGCGTGTAATGCAGTGCGGCGCACACTACGACCGACACAAGTGCGAGACTCATTGATACGATCCACACGGGGATCTCTTCAAAAAATCGCCGCCAGTTTCGCGCACGCACACACGTGCCAAGGCGTCGGAATGCTAGCGGATCTCTATACAGCGCAAACGCCGCTATATAACTACTTCCGCCGCATATCGTCAGAGCGATTGCAGCAGCCAAAGAAATCGATTGGGTGAATGGCAAGTTTGGAGAAACATAGACGCCGGAAAAATAAACGATTAAATAAATTAGAAACGCTATCCACGCTACCGGTAATGTGTTGACCGCAAGTTCCGTGCACATTAAACGGTACGCGCCGAAAGTTACCCACGCGCATAAAACTAGTAACGACGCGGTGAGAAAATCAAATCTATCGTAACTAGCGCCATACCATACGATTATGTCGTCAGAGCGGAGGTAGTTGGCGAAATAGAAGGCCAGCAGGCCGAGCGCGCCAACCGAGGCCCACGTGGTAAGCGTACTTTTGCCGAATTTGTCGAGATGAGTGCCAACGAGCGCACCGATTAGGCTAAGCGAATGGACCAAAATCGCTCCCGAGATGCAGAAAACAATCATTTGCAGTCGCTCGATCTGAGTCGGTCCTTCGCGTTCGACGAAGTAGACGATGAGAGAAATACAACCTGCAAACCACGGCATGATCGTTGCGCCAAATAGTTTCCCCCAGGTCATCGCCCAAGGGTCGATTGCAGACATTTTTTGCGAATCCCAAGTTCGTTCCCGGAGTTCATCGAGAATCGCGTCGCCGGCGCGGTGGCCGCCCCACAAAACCGTGCCTAGAAGGAATGTGAGTAATGCAATGTTCGCAACAACATTTTGCGTTCCGAACAGACCGGCCAGCACGAATATCCCGGCGATAACGCCAGCGATTAATATCATTCGATGAAGATTCCACTCGAGGAGCAGATTTCGCTGGAACTCTGGATTCACCGTCATGGTGCGGTCGTTTCTTTTATGCTGTCGAGATAGGATTGTTGTAGATCGCGTTCAAGCGTCGCGAAATTAACGATGTGCGCGCCGGAAGCAATCAATTCAGTGAGTAACAGTTGCTGCTGTCTATCTCCACCATCGACCTCGCAGACGATTCGATTCTGCTGTGCGGCTAAGTTTTGTACCTCCGGCCGGGCATTCAAAAACGCGATAACGATGGCAGGATCGCTGATCACATCGATCGCTATTTGATGCATCGCTGATGTGCGAACCTTGAGGCTGCGCTGCTCGATAATTAGGCCATCACGGATGACGAGCATGTCTGTTGCGTAAGCTTCAAGCTCCGCGAGAATGTGCGATGAAACGAGTAGCGTCATGCCGGCGTTTTGCAGTTGCTTAAATAGTTCTGCCAAATCATGCCGCGCTTCAGGATCGAGGCCGGAGGCGGGTTCGTCGAGGATCAGAACTTTTGGCTCGTGGATGATAGCTTGCCCAATTGCCACGCGCTGCCTAAGTCCACGCGATAATTCACCAACTTTTTGATCGAGTCTGGTCTCTAAGCGCAAGCCTTCAGCGACTCTCTTGGTTGCATTTATGATATTTCCTGAGGCGCGATTCGCAAGCGCCGCGTAGCGCAAACATTGTCGGATGGTGAGTTCGTCGTAGAGTCCGAAGAAGTCGGACAGATAGCTGATTCTTTCGTGGCTGCGTCGCGGCTGTTCGACGACGTCTATAGCGTCGATAACGATGTCACCTGAGACGGGGATTTCGAGGCCACATAAGCAGCGCATCAAGGTCGTTTTACCAGCGCCATTCGGTCCGACAAGTGCCGTGACACTATTTGCTTGGATCTGAAAGCTAATGTCGTCGAGCGCCCGAAGTCCGGGATATTCGAAAATGAGGTTCTGTACATCGATCATGTCAATCGCCGGAAAACTGTTCGAACCGTTGTTGCACGCGATGGTGGTGCGGCGGCGGGGAAATAACTACTGCTTTTGCTCACGGTCTCACGATTATACGCTTACAATGACGGGCTCAGAAGTTCAGATAATTACGCAGTCGCCGAAAAATAACGGACGGTAAAGTGATGAACAGTTGGTTAGAAATCGCGCGGCGTCGCGACATCGTGCAACGATCGCTAAAAGTGGCTTCGATTGTTGGGACAATATTGGCGTTGATCAATTATTGGGACCGACTCATTCCCTATTCGCTAGACTATAACGCGTGGGTAAAAATTGCGTTGACATACTGCGTTCCCTATTGCGTGTCGACGTACGCATCGGTCGGTGCGACGCTTACCCAAGCGAGAAAATGAGCGGCGACAACCGACAGTCAAATATTGTCCATAACGGGGGGTGTCACTGCCAAGCCGTAAGATTTACGCTTCGAGCGCCGTTGCATCTCCAGGTAGTCGAGTGCAACTGCAGTATCTGCTCGAAGTCTGGATATTTGCATTTAATCGTTAACGCTGAAGACTTTACCTTGGTTCGCGGAGACGCTGCGCTCATCCATTACACGTTTAACACACATACGGCCGACCATCAGTTTTGCCGAAAATGCGGGATTAAATCGTTCTACATTCCGCGCTCCCACCCCAGTGGCTACAGTGTTAATGCCCAATGCCTTGATTCGAATCCGAACCGGAAAATTGAGATCCAACCATTCGATGGTCTTCGCTGGGAAGACTCGATTGCGTCGTTGGAAACTTGATATGCATGCGCAGCGATTCGACCGGATTGTGGCGACCCTCGACCGACGCCAACCCGATTTAAGCATCCTCATGGAGAATGTGCATAAAACGCGGAATTTGGGCGCCTTGGCGCGTACATGCGATGCAGTCGGGATCGGCGTGATTCACGCTGTTGCGCCCGATTCCGATGCCGTAAAACTCGGACATAAAACCGCAGGAGGGACTGAAAAATGGATCGCATTGCACCGTCACACGAGCACGAAAAGGGCTTTTGACGGCTTACGCGAATCCGGCTTGGTGATTTTAGCGGCTGGAGTTACCGCAGATGCTGTCGATTTCAGAGCAGTTGACTACACTCGACCGACGGCCATCGTCGTTGGTTCAGAACTAGATGGGTTATCGAAAGATGCGGCGGCGAACGCCGATCAATGCATTCAAATTCCTCTAATGGGAATGGTCGAGTCACTCAATGTTTCCGTCGCGACCGGTATCATTTTGTACGAGGCAGCGCGGCAGCGCAGCCTCGCTGGAATGTACGATAAGCGCCGAATCGAGGAGCGTGAGTATGATCGATTGTTATTCGAATGGTTGCATCCAAGCGTCGCCAAGTATTGTCAAGAACACCACCGTGCTTACCCACGACTGAACGACAAAGGCGAAATTACGGAATCGATTACTGGAAATCGCCGCGACGGGTTAAAATCTATAGCTTGAAAATCGAGCGATCGGCCTTATATTAAGCGCTAACCAGTCTGCTCGATATGTGCTCGGAGAGGAAGACGATGCCCAGTTATGATTATTTCTGCGCGGCAAACGGTCAAACCGTTGAAGTGCGCCACCGCATCGATCAGGTTCTCGAGACGTGGGGAGAGGTTTGCTATGCGGCGCAAGTATCGATGGGTGAAACAGAATTTGGCGCTACGGTCCGCAAAGTCTTGTCACCGCCTGGGATCAGCTTCCCAACCGGGAACTCTAAGCTCAAAGAAGTAGGATTCACTAAGCTTGTTAAGCGCGACAACGGTGTTTACGAAAACATGACTCGGACCGGCGATGAAAAGCGCTATATGAAGGCGGGACAGGCCGATTCAATGCCACATTTACACAAAAAAATTGGCGACTAAGTCTGTACGTCCGATTGACGGGTTAGGAATTGGCTGTAATTCTTTTAATCTTCTCGTTTTGGGTTAGCCGATAAAACCGTCGCAGCTCGTTTAAGAGTCGCGGTTGGCTAGAACGATGCGGAAAGTTCTCGTTTAGCGCACGGCAGTACTTACCGGCGTAATGATTGGCTCGATGGTAGCGCTCCCGATCTTCACCGCTCAAATCATCGTGATAGCTGACGTTGGCGAAAAGTCGTGTGTGGACAGAGCCTGCGTCAGCTGCCCGGCCTTGATCGCTCAATAGCGACAAAACCGTCACGTACTTATCAACTTCTGCTTGAAGCTCCAATTCCAACAGCGTCACGGATTTATCGTAGCTAGCGTTCCAACACAGGTATTGAAAATGCGATACGCCTTCAAGAGCCAGCATAAACGGATCGATGTTTCCATCATGTAGCCCAACAAGCGGATTATCGTTACTGAGTTGGGTGAGGGTGCGCTGATTGACGAATACGGAGATATCCAAGTTGTCGTCCGATTGCGATACGAGCACTCGCTCGTCGTTAGCGCAGACACCTTTCGGTGACAGGGCATTCGCGACGATTGGATCGGTGATCAAAAAATCGTATATATCGTAGTTCGTCGGCGTCTCGTAGAGCCGCGAAAAGCGCTCCTGTAACCGGCTTAATAGCATCATCAGCTATGCTTTATGTAGGCGCGTGACACGCGGATTACAGAGCAACTAGTTAGCGATTTAGTGCGTTGTAATGCATGGTGAGTGTTGTGTCGGACTCAATCCATGTCGCAGCAACTTTTTGTATGCCCGCTTGCTGCCGGTCTTTAACCATATTTCGTAGAGTCTGAGCACGTCGGTATTGGAATTAAGATTACAGCTATCCCCGACTTCGCCAAGCACGTCTACAAGTTTCGCGAAGTTTTCCGCCAATTCGGCGAACAAGCCGTGATGGTCCGAACGACGACATCGGGATCGCGATATATCGTCGAGGCACCCATAGGCGCTTCCACCCATCGCAATGTAGTAATCCACGTCGACGAGTTTTCGATTGAGGCTACCGGCAAATAATCCAGCAACAAACAAGGCGACATCGCCGAGTTTTTTAAGCGCGACACTTTTTTCCGAGACGTTCTCGGCATTTACAGCATCCGCGTAGTGGAATGCTAGCGGTTTGAGGTGGCGCCCATCTTCGCTATCGTCAAACAACTCACGTGCATCGACGAAAAGCATTAGCAGGTTGACTAGGTAAATATTCGTTGCGTGTTCGACGACTAGCGCTTGTTTAGAGAGCGCTGAGTCTACTTGGTCATGAAAGTGGGCGCGA
>CAWLAW010000076.1:0-9028 GCA_963854885.1 Gammaproteobacteria bacterium
AATTTGGGCAAGTACCATTTTCTCGTTATCACCGATGCAGAAAAGCGCGCCACGATTGCTGGGTACTATAAAAAGAGTTTTGACGCCTATTTGGCTACTCAGAAAGACAGCTATGCGGGTCGCATCTACGATTCCGCATCGCATCTCGCTGAGAATCTTAAGGACGTGCCGGTGTACATCCTCACCTGCACCGAGGGACGCGTGGATACATTGGGGGCAATGAGCCAAGCAGCTCGCTACGGTTCGATCCTACCCGCAACTTGGTCGCTGATGCTGGCACTACGCTCGCGCGGTATCGGCGCCGCCTGGACGACATTACACCTTGCTTGCGAAAAAGAAATCGCAGAACTTTTAGACATCCCCCATGACGTTACCCAAGGCGCTTTGCTGCCCGTCGCGTATTACACCGGCGAAGATTTCAAACCCGGCAAACGCATACCTGCCGAACAACGCACTTATTACGACGGCTGGGGTGCGACGCGTTAGTTAAAAAAGAATTAATGTTTAGATCCCGACGCGTCGGTACGCAGAAGACTCCACGGGAGATAAAGTGGTACGACGCGTCCAGCGGATAAGGAGTAACGGGCATTGGATAACGAATCAACCGGTTATCTACGCGTAGATGCGCAAGGCATTGTTCGTTCCTGGGATGACAATATAGCCTCGATGATCGGTTACAGTGTGGCGGAAATAGTGGGCCAGTGAATGGAATTACTGATCCACAAATCCTACCGTGAACGCCATTGGCGTGGGTTTCGTGCAGCAATTCTCGAGGTGCGACGAACTATAATCAGCCCGCTCTAAAGGTGCCGTTGCGCCATAAGAATGGGACGTTCGCGCTGTATCCTGCGCGCGAAATATTGCTCCGCGATTCCTCTGGATCGGCGGTTGGGGTATTAGCGATAATTGGACCTCCGTTTACAAAAAGCGAGGAAAACGGCTTACCATCGCCTTATGCAGATGCGCTCGTTTTGCCCGATGAGTAAGACCCGCTAACCGACGAGAGTCCGGACGGCCGCGCACTGTTGAAAAAAATACTCTGGGATACCCCCAAAATTATCGAATAAAACCGAGATTAGATGCGCGTTCGGGGCTCAAACTTATTTTTTGCTGTCCTATCGCTATTTTTGTCCTAACGGTAGTTAGGTAAACTAGCGCACGAACCGCATTCGTTGGAAACAATTAGAAAGCAACTAGTTGCATTAATTGTCAAATCAGAGGAGATCAATAATGAACTCCCAAGCCATCTCAGCCGAATTTCCCTATGCCTCGAATTACGTGGATGTCCATGGTTCGAAAATTCATTATGTGGAGGAAGGATCGGGAGATCCGATTTTATTCCTGCATGGCAATCCAACCTCATCGTATTTATGGCGCAACATCATGCCGCACGTAAAAAGTCACGGCCGGTGTATTGCGATGGATCTAATCGGGATGGGCCAATCGGACAAACCGGATCTCGAGTATCGCTTCGTCGACCATGTGAAATACGTCGAAGGCTTTATCGAAAAGCTTGGGCTGAAGAATATTACGCTAGTGATTCACGATTGGGGTTCGGCGCTCGGTTTTCATTACGCCATGCGTAACGAAGCGAACGTTAAGGCGATAGCGTTTATGGAAGCGATTTTGATGCCGATCCCCAGCTGGGAGGTGTTCCCGCCGGATATGAAGGAAACTTTTCAAGCATTTCGAACCCCAGATGTGGGCTGGGATATGATCGTCAACAACCACGTGTTCGTCGAACAGGTGCTGCCCAGCGCGATTGTGCGCAAAATGACTGATGCTGAAATGGATCACTACCGGTCGCCGTATATCGATCCATCAACGCGCAAACCCTTATGGCGCTGGCCGAACGAAATACCGGTCGCCGGGAAACCGGCCGATGTTGTTGCCGCCGTCGAGGCGTATAACGCCAAACTTCAGCAATCTGACTTACCGAAGATACTTTTTTCTTGTACACCGGGGGCATTGATAACCGCCGAGGTTGTGAGCTGGTGCGAGGCACATTTAAAAAATCTAACAGTCGTGGACGTTGGACCCGGTATTCATTTTGTTCAAGAGGACAACCCGCACCTTATTGGCAGCGAACTCGCCAAGTGGTATGCCGGCCTTTGAGAACTGGTGCGCCAATCCGATATATTGCCAGGAGTGGGATTTAAAGCAGCCGAATAAACTGGTGGTTTGCAATTTACCGACTGCTAACATGTCGGAGATCGACGGGCGAATAGAGCAACATGTCGTGTTAGCGGGCACGCGGGAACAAATTGAAACCGATCCGCATCGCCGTGTACGGAGAAAGCGAATGGCGAATTTTCTTCTTGAAGGCGCCCAGAAGAGCTTGCCTATTAGGGTGATTGTCCTCGACGGGAGAAGGCAACGAGATTACCCGAACGCCAAGACTCATGTTTCGTGCCGCGCATTAAGCGCTAAACCCCTTCGATGACATGGGCCCAATCGTCCAAGGCATCTTCCTGGCCGGCAACTAATTGAATGGTCAGCTGCCGATACCCAGCGGCTTGCAATTCGCGAATGCGATCGCGCAATTCTGCCACGGTTCCAGTAAGACTTACTTGCCTGATGAGTTCCTCGGAGATGAGGTGTTTCTCTTCCGGCAGCACCCACATCAGATGCCCGCGATAGAGTTGCATATAACGCGTATCAGCCGGCTCGTAAGCATCATAAATTTTCTGATACTCAGCCGTTGTCCCACTCATTTCTGCAGCACCTTGGTCACCAATGTCGATGCGACCTTCGGTATTGATCAGATGCTGCAATACCAACGCCGCGTGTGGGCCAGCTTGCAACATCGAACGCGGACTATCAGCGGGTTCGTTATCAGCGAGTACGCACCCAAGCGTGAAAGCGGTCGTGTAGCAGTCATCAATGTCGTGTCCCGCAGCTTGCCACTTTGCGCGCATGTCGGCGACATCAGCCAGCGCGCCTGGAGTCCCCGTGAGAAAGTTGATCCAACCGGCAGCCATCTCTGCAGTTAATTGACGCGACCGAGGTCCCATCGCCGAGACGTGCCACTGGATCGGATCAGTCAAATTGACGAGACCCGGCACCGGGTGCATGAATTTAATTTTACGGCGATCATTTTCGAAGTCGTATTCGACCACGCCGCCGGCGAGCAGCTCGCGGACAACCCGCATGTATTCACGCATATCGGCCAATTTCATCGGGCCAACACCCATCAGGCTTCTAGCGGTATTCCCAGTACCGACACCGAAGTCGATACGCCCCGGCGCCAATTGGTTTAATGATGCAAGGCCATCGGCGAGGGTTGGGGCGATTCGCGCTGATGGCACAGCCACACCCATGCCCAGCCTAATGGTTGAGGTTTTGACCGCAGTGGCCGCCATTGCAACAAAAATATCTGCAACGTACATCGGACTGTCGTAAAACCAAGCGTGGCTGAAGCCAAGTTGCTCTGCGCGTTGGACCGTTTTCCAACTCTCAGCCCCAATAATTCCTGCGATCCCGTAGTCCACCTCAGTGCTCCTTTTGTGCGGGTAAAAAAAAGACGCCCATGGGTCTTAGGTA
The DNA here is from genome assembly GCA_963854885.1 of Gammaproteobacteria bacterium. Classification (GTDB taxonomy): domain Bacteria; phylum Pseudomonadota; class Gammaproteobacteria; genus UBA11873. The sequence goes on from CAWLAW010000076.1 coordinate 3,544, forward strand.
ATCGTTTGGTGTCCCACGCAAGTTTATCCTGTCGCGCAACCAACATCCCACGCGGCAGTGTCCGAATATTCAACCCATTCGCACATCAACCCATTGCGAAATGTCCCGACTTGCGCCCACTTGGCAGTAACCCATCGACCCGTCGCGCGGACTTGCATCCGTTCATGGCCAAGTACAACAACGCGATCGCCATCTGCAATGTAGTGGTCTGCTTGGAACGTTTCGACTTCGCTCAATATGTCACCGAGCACGGTGAAAAATTTTTCCAGTCCCGCCTTGCCGTGGAACTCGCCCGCGGTCGCAACATTCGCTGTGAAGTCGTTCGACAGCAGAAAATCGTCGGTCACCAAACTTAATACCCCAGGGATATTGCCGTTCATGAACTCCTCATAAAATCGTTTCATGGTCGCTACGTTGTCTGCTTCGCTCAATGTTTTTCTCCCGGAATGAGTTGCGCTCAGGGGACCGCACGAAGAATAGTCAGGTGAGGTCTTGAAAAAGGTTATCTCATCGCGTCGTGACGACGCAATCGGCGCCGTCGTTGTGCGATGCAACGACAGCGAGGGGGACGGGGTTTTTTAGATAAAGATATAAACGCACGGCCTTTAATGAACCCGATCGAGATCGAATAAACTTATTAACTTATCAGTGTCCCCGATTTCTGTGTCCTGACGCCTAGTTCCTATGCAGCCTCGCCCATACGCCAACTTCGTAGCTCCGGCATAACGTCGGCCGCGAAGCGCTTAATGCTTTGCTCGACTTCCGCATAGCTCGCGCCCGAATGACTGAAGATTAAGATGGGTTGAAAATCGCCGATTACCCTGCGCCGCTCCTCATATTTCTCGAGCATCTGTTGCGGGGTGCCACAAACATTTGATGCGACGAAGCTGTCCACCATGGCATCGTATCCTACAGCGTCTCGGGCGGCGCTGATCCCGCTATAGGCGCTATAGCTCTTAGAGGTCGCAAGATGATCGCCAAATATTTCATAGTGCTCCGCGAAACTACCGAAATAGTTGCCCACCAATTCGTGGGCGCGCTCAACGTTGTCACTACAGAAGGTTAGATCGGCCGTCGCAATCGGCGGCGCGTCCACGCCGTGAATCGACCGATAAAGCCGTCGGTATTCCTGAATATCCGGGAGTACCTCCGGCCATGGCTTGTAGGCAAAAATTCCCTGCGCCGCACCCACCTTCGCGCACACCGGCACCGTGTCGGGACTCATTGCGACCATGTACTTCCGATTTGCAAATGTCCCCCTGGGGCCAGGACGAAGTGACGTGCTCGGTTGCGGATAGTATTTGCCGTGGCCTTCGATCACACCCGTTTCGATCGCGTCGCAGATCATGAGCGCCGCTTCGTCAAAACGTTCCCGAGATTCTTCAAGATCTTGTCGAAAGGCAGCATATTCGCGCTTAGCAAGGCCACGGGCCATTCCAAGAACCGCGCGCCCGTCGGAGATATGATCGAGTAACAGCGTCTTTTCCGCGACCCGTACCGGATCGTTCCATGGCAGGATCACTCCCATCGTAGCCAAACGGATGCGCTTCGTCAGTCCAGCCAAATAACTCAAATACTGAAAATTATCTGGCGACATCGAGTACGAGTTGAAATGGTGTTCGACGCAAAAAAACGTATCGAACCCAAGTGGTTCCGCGAGCATGTTGATGGCGTGCTCTTGTTTGAAGAATACGGCATCATCCATACCGTCTGCATAATTATTCCAGAAACTTAAAAATCCGATTTGCATGATGCCTCCTTAAGTTGAGCCCAATCCGTGGCGTCAAAAAAATCGACCCAAATCAATTAATGGAAGTAAACAGCATATCACCTGTATCAAGATATCTGGCTTAGGTTGCCTAAGTGTGGCTGGTTTGTCGTTTCGATTGCTCCACCCTTGGCCAAATTAGGTTAGCTATTGTGTCCCTGAAATTCGTTCCCTTTCGATAGATTCCCCGAACTAACGGTTTTCGCGATATGGGCGAATGCCAGGCGCGACCGCCCATAGGGAAAGATGTTGATCCACCCGGAAACGTTATTGTCGCTCATTATTTAGACGATTTTCTGGTTTGCTGCTCCTTTTTGCCTCGGGTCGAACTGTTCTTGAATCAGGTTTAGAGGGACAGTTTTTGAGCGATCCCCTAACTTGTCCTGCCACAACTACGACATTCTGTCCCTTAGCCCAGCCTCTTAACGATAGCCGTGCCTAGAGAGATCAGTTTATGCTGGCCGAGCATCAATCGAGGAGAAACAGACGTGAGTGATTTTGAATTCGGGCTTCTATACTCATTCCGCAACCCGCCGCAATGGCATGCGCCGTGGCAGCAAGTTTACGACGAGCACATTCAGCACATCGTCGAGATGGAGCGCGTGGGTTTCGATACGATCTGGTTAACTGAACACCACTTCAGTGAGGACGGGTACTTGCCGCAACTAGCGACGATGACTGCCGCGCTCGCGATGGTTACCAAGACGGTCACGCTCGGCCACGCGATCGTCGAACAACCGCTCCACCATCCGGTCGCGATGGCCGAGCAGATCGCGATTGCGGACATCCTCTCCCACGGCCGCGTACGGATGGGTGTCGGACTCGGCCGTATGAACTTCGACTGGCGCGATTCCTTTCGTCACGAGGGAATGGTTTTCGGCGCGTCGCTCGACCGCAAGGAGCGCGCCAAGATGTTTGAGGAGCAGATCGAGATCTTGAAGAAGTGTTGGGCGGACGGCCCGTTTAAGCATCAGGGCGAATTCTACGACTTTCCGGAGATCGACGTCACGCCCAAGCCAATCCAAAATGGCGGCCCGGAGATCTGGTTCGGTGTTGGCGACCAGGCCAAGAAAGCTATCGACCGCGCCGCACGAATGGGCCACGGTTGGTCGGGCTATCCCGGCGGCTTGAAAAACTATCTCGACAAGGTGAAGGAGCACGGCCGCATGGCCGAGGCGGGCAAGGCTGTGGTCTTCATGAGCCATTTGCCGGCCGATGATCCCGAGGCAATGAACGCAAAGTACGGCGAACATTTGGCGTATATCCCCAATTGGTACAACCCGGGTGGAACGCTCGACTTGCCAGCTTGGATCGACCCCAATGCGCCTGTCACTCCGGGATGGTTTGCCGAGCCGACGGAAATCGCCAAGCAGCTCGACGAGTTGCGCGAGCAAGGCGCGACCGGCGCGCTTTGGTTTGCACCGATTGCCGGGGTGAGCGCGCTCGATGTGAACCCTATCTTCACCGACCTGATTACCAAGGTGAAGCCGCTGATGGCCAAAAACTGAGCGGTTCGGTTTCGTGAACCGAGATCACGCGTTGTGCGACGGAAGATCCGGATCCTGTTTTGCGCTGGATGGATGAGACCGCGGGAATTATCGCTGCGTTGTGATTAGCTAGTACTCGACTGGACATAATTCCGCATAAAGCCAGAAGGCCCTGGTACTGGCAATGGCGATCGGCCGAGAGCCGTCATCAAGACGACTGCGGCACCCATGTAGGTCATGAGCAGACCGGCGATGCCGATCATCCAACCGGCAATTGCGCTGACGGTCGGCCACGGTCCTTGCATCTGTAGTGCGGGTGCTTGCAAGTTTAGCGCCGCGAGCAGGCCGACGGCGACGGTAAAGATAAGCATGGCCCAAAACAATAACGAACTTTGTGCTGCCATCACGGGAACGTGCACGGCCAGCACCACTCCAAGAAATCCGAAGACCCAGCCATTCATTACCAACGTTAGGCTTTCCGGCGGTGGCCCGCCAACAGGAAATGCGAGCAGCGCAGTCGTAAACGCCGGAGCGGCCCAAAAGAAGGTACCGAACACCAAATTGAGGCTACCGCCGACGGAGTCGCCGCGGCGCAAGGCGATCAATCCGGTGACTATTTGGACGATGGCTACCGCCGCCAGCCACACGACGAGTACTGGCATATCGTCGGGACCGGCCCGCCCGGTTAGCGCGACCCACACCGCAGTCGTGCCGGTGCCGATTGAAAACAGTGATGCTGGTGAGGCGTCGCCCCATTCGGGAGTGGGGGGAAGCATTGCGGAATCAGACAAGTGATTACCTCGACCGGTTAAGTAAGATGTGCCGGCCTAGATTTCGCCCATGAAGTGGGCGAAAAGCTACGACGATTAGAGCGCGAGCCGGTGAAACGCCCTTAGCAATAATGCAGCGCGAGTATGGGCACGACTACAATTAATCGTCAATCGGCATTGCGCTTACTTCGCTGTAGAAAGTTGAACGGCAATTCTTTAGGTTATCTACCCACGATTCATGGGAATTTATTTTCGTGAGTGTCGCGAAATACTTTTTCCCCCAGCGCACCTAGCCGACGCCGTACAACGTAATTTCATGATCCAATATAGTTGCCCTCAGGTTGCCAGCGTATTCGCCGCAGACGGGTAGCCATTAGCGCCTAACAATTCGCGAATATCCGCCGACGACTTCAACATCATACTGTCGAGGACGTGAGTGATTTTGAATTCGGGCTTCATTCAAAGCCTAACTTACTGCCATTCAGGGTGCTTGTCCTTTACTTCGTTGACCCAGAACCAATACCGACCTGCCTGAACCTCTTCCCACCACTGGTCCATTGAAGCCTGATCCATAACCGTCCAATCCGGCGTTTGTTCGACAAGATGTTTGCCGAGCGATCTGCCGAGGTCGTGAACCTCGGCGCCAAACGCACTTCGGAGCCGGTCCCAGCCGGCCAAAACTCCATCGACTGATTGCCCGACCGCCAACATGTCGACCAGCGCTAGCACGTCATCGAGCGCCTTGCCGGCACCGCCCCCGATATGCGGGCGCGAAAGCGTCGCAGCATCGCCGACCAGGGCCATTCGTCCGCGCGTGTAGTGTGGCGCCAGCGCATCCATCACCGGCTGAATAAAAGGTTGCGGCGTTGCCTCGACAACATCGCCAAAATATGGCGGGAAATATTCTCGTGCCATCTCACGGCAATAGGCGATTTGCTCAGTGCTGGCCGCGCCCGGACGCAGACCCGTGCGCACATAACCATCGCCGTCCGGCTCAATGCCGGGGATGGTTTTTCCGGCGACGGTTTCGTGGAAGGCCCAATTGACCCTTCGTGCGCTGTCCCCACCTTGTTCCGGACTGGGAACGTAGTACACGAAACCGTGTCCGTATTTGTAGCCAAAGAAGGTGATCGTCTGGTCATGCCCGTCGGGTATCGGCAGCACGGCTTCATCAATCATGCCGCGCCACAGGAAGTAGCGCGCAGCGCCGATCGCGACGTCAGGATGCAGAAGGCGGCGCCCGAGTGACTCGTAGCCGTCCGCAAACAACACCAGATCGAAGGCCCGGGGCTTGTGGTTGTCGAAGCGCAGCTCCACGGTACCGTCTGTACGCTGTTCCGCGCCTACCACTTCGTAGCCGTGGTGGTAGCTGGAGTCCGGAACACGCTTGCGCAAACTACGGAAGAGCACTCCCCAATGATTAGCGTAGAACGCGACCGGTTGCTCCCAGAACACCTGCC
>CAWLAW010000077.1:0-8992 GCA_963854885.1 Gammaproteobacteria bacterium
CACCAACGGCTTTTATTTCCTCGATTGTCGCGAGTAACTCTTTGCTCAACTCACCGTTGACTGAAAAAAACTGAGTTTGTAAAGGCACGCAACGAGCTTGGTCGACGAATGTCAGAATACGGCTGTAAACCGGGTCCTCCGAGCCGGGTGTGGTCTCAAAAACATAGGTCAATATGTCATTAACAGTTTGATCCTCGACGCGCTTGGTAAGCACGTCGGCTCCGGTATTTTGGAAATGCGAAAATTCTTCATAGCTAAAATCCGTTCCCATCATAGATGTCGCGAGCTGCTTGCCGGTAACGCGTCGTGAGCGCTTTAAGTCCGGTACGTATAAATACATTTTCGGTTCGACAGAGTCGCTTTCAATCATGAGTACGGCGAGACCTTTGCGGCTTGCCGGCGCGGTTAATCGGATCACGGCTTTCGATCGATCGTCTGGATCGTGGCGCCAATAGACGTTGGCTACAGATTCTTCAATTAATCCCGAGTCGTCGAACGATCGCAGGGTTATCGACTGGGTGAGAGATTTCGCCGGCATCATTCGATCGATGCACGCTTGAATCACCGGTTCGTCGATAGTCGGTAATTCGACCGCCGAAATAGGCGATGCTGCCGTCGATAGAAAAGCTAACGCGACATTGCGTAAAACTGACAACTTAACCATAACGTGAGCTCGTCCGTTTAGTCTGGGTGTGGCGGATTGACGAAAGAATAAAAGCCTTGCCGACAGATGTCTATTGCGATGTTTTCAGTGAAATTAATGACGACCGCGCGCTAGTTTACGAACACGTTCGGCACGTTTAGTTCCACTTAGTCAGGCTGTGCGGTAAATCGATCGTCGGTATTCGCGGGCCTCAATCTCAGGTGATGGACGCTGCGCAAATACTTGCAACAGAGTTGCCGAGCATCCCGTCGAACTCGTCGTCAGATTGTTGCGCATTAAGTCCTTCGACCAGCGCGCGAGAAAAACTTGCAATCACGCCGTTGTTACGACTCAATCGTCCATTCGCTTCATCGCGGCTGTAGCCGCCCGAAAGCGCCACGACTTTTAATACGTTTGGGTGCGCGACGCACTCGGAATAAAAGTTGTCCGATTCTGGCAGTGTGAGCTTAAGTATCACCAACTCGTTGGCGCTCAGCTTGTTTAAGGCGTTTAAAAGGGCCGGTTTTAGTAAACCTTCCGCGTCTGCCTTATTTGGGCAATGGATGTCCACTTCCGGCTCGATAATCGGCACCAGGCCTGCGGCGACAATTTGCCTGCCAACCTCGAATTGTTGCTCGACAACGGCCTGCACTCCTGATGGGCTTGCCTGTTTTATGACTGAGCGCATCTTCGTGCCGAAGATTGATTTTGACTTAGCTTTCTTAAGCAAAGCATCGAGACCGGGGTTAGGCTTCATTAATTGAACGCCGTCGTTTTCGTCGGCCAGACCTTTGTCGATTTTCAGGAACGGTGCGACCGATTTGACGTCCCAGAGGTAATCGGGGGTCGGCTTACCATCGATCGCGCGATCCATGGTGTTTTCGAACAGAATCGCACCAAGAATATTGTCGCCGTTGAAGCTTGAACTCGTGACAATCCGGGTGCGCATCGCGTGAACAACGCTAAACATTTCGTCATCGTTGGACCACGCTTCTTCTGTGACTCCGTATTGAGCGAGCGCTTTTGGCGTGCTGCCGCCGCTTTGATCCAGTGCGGCAATGAATCCTTTCCCGGATTTTACTTTCTGAACTTGGTCTTCAAATTTGCCCACAATTATCCTCACGGCTTGACGAAAAGCTGGCAGTATAAAAGGCCCGCGGTCGCAAGACGAGGGGCGATCACGCGTTGCGGCTTAGAAATACCCAATCGATCCGCGAAATCGCGCAATAAAATGGACAGTTATGGGCAAATATTGAGCTTTAAGGCGCGTCTAACTGATCGTCGCGCCACCATCTACGATGATGTTTTGACCGGTCGTGAACGAACCGGCCTCGGAGGCCAAATAAACCGCAGCGCCCGCGATTTCGCGTGGTTCGCCGATTCGGCGTAGCGGGTCATACTGAGTTCGCTTTGCCAATATTTCTGGGTTTTCCCATAGCGCACGCGCGAAATCTGTGCGCACCAGTCCTGGTGAAATTGCATTAACCCGGACATTTTGCGGGCCGTATTCGCAAGATAAGTTGCGTACCAGTTGCAGATCCGCGGCCTTCGAAATGCAGTACGCACCAATCACTTCATTACCTTTCAAACCGCCGATCGACGATACGACGATTATCGATCCGTCTTTGCGTTCGACCATTTCCGGCAAAACCAGTTGCATTAACCAATGGTTTGATTGGATATTAACCCCAAGAATTTTATCAAACGCTGAGTCCGGCATATCCTTCATCGGGCCGTAATACGGATTAACCGCGGCGTTGCAAACCAAGATGTCGATTTTCCCGAGTTGCGCGCGGGTTTCGTCAACTAATCGTTGCAGTTCCTCTTTGTGCCCGATATGGGCGGCTATTACGATTGCGCCGCCGGCTTGGCCCTCGAGCTCGCCATTGATTTCGTCGGCAACCGCCTGGCACACATCCGCCTTGCGGCTCGAAATGACAACTTGCGCACCTTGGCGCGCCATTTCTGCCGCGATTGCCTTGCCTATGCCTTTACTAGAACCTGTGATTAACGCCGTTTTGCCGGTGAGATCGAATAGACCCTGCATTCGTTGTTGCCCTATTTAGAAAGTTAATCGGGATATTGTCACCGCCGAGACCCTCTCGAGTAAAGCCGTCCGCGACTCGGCCGAGCGTTAACGTGCGGTTTCAACAGGCCCCAACGATAAATTCGTTTGGCGAATCGGATTTGAACTCAAGGAATCGATTGTGAGTGGCAAGTAAGCCCTCAAATGGCGAGCGCCATATTGCGCTAAACACGGGTTCGACGGCTTTCGCTCCGCCAAATCTCCAATTTGATCGATGAATACGGTCGCCGTCCCGAACAATTTCATCGCCCGATGCGATTAATAGTTCCTCTAGTAAATCAAGGTAACTCGTTTCGTTGTCACCTGTAATGTCGAGACGTCGAACGATCTCGTCGTAACATTGCATGCCAATTTGTCGACCGCACAATCGTCCGATGGCGAGTGCTTCGTCGTTGCCGAGCAGTCCGATCAAAACAGGAATGGCATTGCGCACGTACTCCATCGAATAGTTGCGATAGGCTTTTGCTTGGCGTAACGCCGGCCACGTAGATGTGTCTAGTTTCGGCAACGTGGACTTGTCGATCCAGGGACATGATTCCTGTGGTGCGAAGCGCAACCGCTCTGCGGGTTTTAGTTCGCGATCGTACTCTAGGTAATAGCCCTCAAGACCCGGCTGTCCTTCGACGGTTGATTTCGTACACACGAAGCCGAGATTCCGATTGTTCAGTGACACGCCATTGTGTGCGTGCCATCCGTGCAACATGGCAAAATTGACGTTTTTGGGGATAGCGCAAATCGCCGTACCGGCCCAGATCCAGCGTGCCGGCGGGTAGCGAACCCACGCTTTACGATCGCTTTCCTCTAAGTACTCGACCTTCACCCCGCCGAGCTGGTTGGAAAAGTAGTGATAGCGTGCGGCCGCGACAGCATGCGGCAATTCGTTTAAACCAAGTTTCACCAAACCGGGTAAAAAACGCTCTAAATGCTGCTGACGGAACAAGCGAAAAACAAAATCGGCGGCGGTCTCGTCACCTTTGTGATTGACTAAACTCAATACCAATCCGGTTATCCAGCAATGATAAAGATAGGCGAGGGCAAGTGGTGCGCGTTCGTCGTGGGATTCGTTCATCGGTTCGAATAGTTTCACATGGGACGTTGCTCGTCTATTGCTCAGATGAATGTGTTGCTCTCGAGTCACCGCAGGTACACTAAAATAGGTCAACACAAAATAACTGGGTAAACTGAAATTCTGTTCTCAATCGGCGTGCCCTAATCCAACGACAATATTTGTCACAAGAGTGTCGTTCTGACTTTCGACGATGCAGCGAGAATCGTCACTCAGTGGCTGAATTTAAGTGGTCGGATTGGGAGAATTCGAGTACCGATCTACTGAAGGAGCGTGTCATGTCGCGGCAAAATCTAATGTCCGCTTTATTCATTGTTTTATTGTGCCTCGCGATTGGTTCGGTCGCGCAAGCACAGTCCGACCAGCCGTTCACGGTGGAAGTCGTGAGTGACAACCTCGAGCATCCTTGGGGCATGGCATTTATGCCATCTGGAGACATTTTGATTACCGAACGGCCAGGCAGGTTACGGCTGTTTAGAGATGCCTCCCTAGATCCTGATCCCATCAGTGGATTACCGCCGATCGAAGCGTCTGGTCAAGGCGGGCTCATGGGTGTTGCGTTGCATCCACGTTTCGCCGACAACCAGTTTATCTATCTGAGTTATGTCGGTTACGGGAAACGAGGGTTTTCGACCCAGGTGTTACGCGCCCGACTCGATGGGTTGAAGTTGCTAGAGTCGACGATCATATTCCGCTCAGAACCGAACATCCGCAGTACACGGCATTTCGGCGGGCGGCTGTTATTCGATGACAAGGGTTATTTGTTTATATCCCTCGGCGAACGGGGTCAGCGCGCGGACGCGCAAGATCTGAAGTTGCATTCCGGCTCTTTGATCCGGGTAGCCGATGATGGGTCAATCCCTGACGATAACCCGTATGCCGATAGTGCGCACGCCAACGGAGTTTTCACTTCGGGAAATCGCAACATGCAAGGATTGTGTCTACACCCTCAGACCCGCGCGATATGGACACACGAACACGGACCGCAAGGTGGTGACGAAGTGAATGTCATGCTCGCAGGTGCTAATTATGGTTGGCCCACCATCACCTACGGCCGCAATTACGGGTTCGGCACGAAGATTGGAGAAGGAACGCATAAGCCAGGGATGGAACAGCCCATACATAAATGGGTGCCGTCTATCGCGCCATCAGGTATGACGTTTTATAACGGGACTAAATTTCCGCAGTGGCGCGGTGATTTATTCGTCGGCTCATTAAAATTTGGGCTGCTCGTCCGCTTGGAAGTTAAGGATAACGAAGTTGTTTCCGAGCAACGATTCCTTAACGGAAAATACGGCCGTATCCGCGACGTCGTCGAAGGTCCGGATGGGCTACTTTACCTCTTAACTGACGAACGAGGTGGCGCATTGTTGCGTTTGCAACCACGTTAATCTAGGGCATGCGAACCGTGTGGCTACGATCAAATCGGGTACCTGCTTTTGACGCTTGATAGCGCCGATCCTAAAGAGATTGCGCACGACCTCTTAGATGTCGTTGCCGAGGTGACAAAGGAATTACGTCCCAACGACCCGACACTTCCAAAGCCGACACTCGATCTGAGTTTCGATCGAGACTTCGGTTTGGACAGCCTTACTCGCATCGAACTTTTAGCTCGCATCGAGGCAGTATTCGCAACCAGCCTATCCGATCAAGCAATGGCTGAGGCTGAAACGCCGCGCGACGTCTTAAAACTACTATTGAAGAGTACCGGCAATGCCGGCGCCGTATCGGTAGAAACTATTGACGTTTCTGTTGAGACGATCACTAGCTCACCCAGCGATGCGAGAACTTTGCTCGATGCGCTCCGCTGGCACGTTGAGCGCCATCCAGAGCGCCCACATATCCAACTCTATGACGATATTACCGACGGCGAAATAATTACCTATGGCAGGCTCTGGGACAATGCGCGAGCGGTCGCCGGCGGTTTGCAGAGATATTCTCTAGAACCCGGAGAGGCTGTCGCCTTAATGTTGCCCACCGGCCGTGAGTATTTTTACGCATTCTTTGGGGTGATCTTAGCGGGCGCGATTCCGGTGCCGATATACCCGCCGGTACGACGCGCGCAGTTGGAAGATCACTTGCGTCGCCAAAGCAGTATCTTAGTCAACTGCTCTGCGAGCATGTTGATTACGGTGGATGAGGCGATGGCCGTTGGTCACCTACTAACCTCCCAAGTCGACACTTTACGCCGAGTGACAACCGTCGACGATTTAATCGACGAACAGCACGAGGGTGAAATTGTCGAACGACGTGCCGACGATATCGGTTTTTTGCAATACACCTCCGGCAGCACCGGCGATCCAAAAGGCGTCGTTCTCACACACAACAATTTGTTGGCGAATATCCGCGCAAACGGTCACGGATTGCAGGTCGATTCCAATGATGTATTCGTGAGTTGGTTGCCGCTCTATCACGACATGGGTTTAATTGGGGCATGGTTAGGCAGCCTGTATCACGCGCCACGTTTGGTTATCATGCCGCCGCTAAGTTTCTTGAACAAACCGCAACGTTGGTTGTGGGCCATCCACCGCTATTCGGGGAGCGTGAGCGCGGCGCCGAATTTCGCCTACGAACTGTGTCTTCGGCGCATTAGTGATCAAGATATTGAGGGACTCGACCTGAGTCGATTGCGCATAATTGCCAACGGTGCAGAAGCGATCAACCCAGCGACGGTCGAAGCATTTACCGAGCGCTTTGCGCAATATGGGTTGCGTCGCAATGCCGTGTTGCCTGTCTACGGTCTCGCCGAGAGTTCAGTCGGCCTATGTTTTAGCCCGATTGAACGAGGCATGAGAGTCGATGTTGTTGATCGAGGCGAACTCGCGAATAACGGACGCGCGATACCGACTGAGGGCAAAACGGTGGATTCGCTCAGCCGTCGTATTGTCGCTTGTGGTTTGCCATTACCGCTGCATGAGATTCGCGTAGTCGACCCAGCAGGCCGCGAGCAGCCCGAGCGGTTGGCCGGGCGTTTACAATTTCGCGGGCCGTCCGCGACATCAGGCTACTATCGAAACGCGCAAAAAACCGCGGCGTTAATCCAACATGGCTGGCTCGAAACGGGTGACCTTGCGTACATTGCGAACGGCGAATTGTTTATCGTTGGTCGCGAAAAAGATCTGATTATCCGCGCCGGACGCAACATCTATCCGACCGAAATTGAAGATTTGATCGGCGATCTGGATGGTATTCGCAGCGGCTGCGTCGCGGTGGTCGGGTCACCCGATCCGGCCTCTGGAACTGAACGGCTCGTTGTTCTTGCAGAAACCAGGAAGCGACAAGCGTCGGCGCGTGCTGAACTACGCGCGAGCATCAACGAGATCGTGACGGATATCGTCACCGCGCCCCCCGACGACGTTGTTTTAGTGACGCCAAATACAATATTGAAAACCTCGAGTGGAAAAATCCGTCGCGCGGACTGCCAGCGTCTATATGACGAAAATCGTTTAGACGAACCGCCACCAGCGTTGTGGGTGCAGATACTCCGTCTGGGCTTAGCAGGAGTGGGCCCGCAATTTCGCCGTGTAGTAAGACGGTTAAGCGACTCAATTTACGCGGGATATTCGTGGATGCTGTTCATCTTGTTCGGGGTATTCGCGTGGATTGTGGCGCTTTTGCCGTTACCGAGAAGAATTGTTTGGCGAAGTCTGCATGCGATAACGCGAAGCTTGTCGTTATTGAGCGGTACTCGAATCCGCGTAAATGGAGAGCTACCTGTTGCCGGGCAACCGTGTCTCCTGGTCGCTAACCACCAAAGCTATCTCGATGCTCAAGTGATGTTGGCCACGTTGCCGTACCCAGTCGACTTCCTAGTTAAGGGCGAGCTACGGGAAGCGTGGTACTTGCGTGTTCCGCTGACACACCTCGGGGTGCGTTTTGTTGAGCGTTTCGACGCGCCGCAGGCCATTGCGCAATTAAACGAAGCAGCGACCGCGTTGCAGACTTCCTTTCCATTGATGATATTTCCGGAAGGTACGTTTAAACGTATGCCCGGGGTGCTCCCGTTCCGCATGGGTGCGTTTACCAGCGCAGTCGCGGCCGGTGTCCCGATTGTTCCGATCGCGATCCATGGTTCGCGATCGATGTTACGCGCGGGATCTTGGTTTCCAAGACGCGGTGAAGTAACTCTAACCGTAGGGGAACCGTTAAAGTCTTCCAATCAAGGCGGTGATTGGGCAGCCGCATTGGAATTACGCGACGGCGCTCGCGCGCACATACTGAATTATTGTGGCGAGCCGGATCTTGTACATGAATCGAATGCCGTCGACGGGGTTGAATAGTTGAATTATTGAACTTGTTAGGAAAAATATCTGTGGGTAATGAATCAACATTAGTTCGTTTAGGTCCGCCGTAGGAATTTAACCGCATGAGCTGGACAGTGATTGTCGTTGCGTTGTGCCTGGGTGCCGTCGGCGGCGCCCAAGCTCAATTGCCAGCCGAAGCATCGATCGAACATATTGATCCGGACGTTAAGGCTTGTCTCAGTCGCACTATGCCGAAGGAATCGCTACGTGCAACGATCAGCTTGCGCGTCTTCGATGATTCCGGCGAAGTCAGCAAATTTCTCGCGAACCTGTACTGGAAAAGTTTCGATGATGGTCGATCGAAGGCGCTGGTTCGGTTTCTCGAGCCGCCACATAAATCGGGAATGGCGTTGCTTATTGAAGAATCGTCGAATCGCGAAGCAGAACCAGAAATGACCATGTATTTACCTGAGCTACGCACGACTCGGCGACTGGTTGGGACGGCGCTACGTGGTTCGATGTTCGGCACGGGGTTTAGCTATGAAGATTTCGCGCAGATACAAGGGGTCGCGCGGGACCATGATATGCGGCTACTCGAAGATCAAGAACTGGACGAACGCTCGCATTATGTCATCGAGACTTCGCCGAAAGTCGAACACTCGGCCTACGATCGGATTGTGACTTACGTTGATCAGCAGTGGTGTCTCCCAACAATGTCAAAATTTTCTGACCGAAGCGGTTCGGTACTCAAAGAACTGCGCGTTGAAAGGTCTGAAGTGCACGAGATTGGCGGCCGCCAAATACCGCATGTTGTTACGCTGCATGATCACTCACGCGGCGCACGCACTGAAGTGGTTGTGGAAGAGATTGAGGTCGATGCCAATCTTGGTGACCTAATGTTTACCCGTGGTCATTTGAGCCGCGGGCGTTAAATCGGGCGATTAGTTTCGCGC
>CAWLAW010000078.1:0-8940 GCA_963854885.1 Gammaproteobacteria bacterium
CTCCATAGCCAAGGTCATCTCCTGGCCGACAGCTTCAAATCGATTGCGAATGACACTAAAAGTAATTGGATCGAAATCGCTGATCGATTCGTCTTGAATCACTGTGGCCATAGCGCATGCCTCCTCAGGATTGGGGATGGTATTAGGTAAACCGTGGCCCATCTTCGACGAGGTTGCAAATTTGTGTCAATGACCTATTTTGCTCAATGACGGGTACGCAACCGGTAAAAAAAGTGGGGTCAGATGAACGTTTCGTGCAGGGCACGTGGAGTAAATGTTCATCTGAGCACATTTTCGTCGTGTTATTAGGAGAAACTCAATGACCGTAGCAAGTGGATCGCGGCAACTAAAAGTTGGCTTAATGCTGCCACAAACAGAAGGCATGCGTGGACCAGGAGTACGCGGTTGGCGCGAAGTCAGTGACATGGCGCAACTTGCTGAGGACGTTGGATTCGACGCGTTGTGGTTGGTCGATCACCTGCTGTACAAACTGGACGGCGAAGACGAGGGTCGCGGTGTGTGGGAGGTGTGGTCATTACTATCGGCGATCGCCGCAGTGACGAGTAGGGTGGAATTAGGTACTTTAGTTTTAGCCATGGGCTGGCGGAATCCCGCTTTGCTCGCGAAGATGGTCGATACCGTCGAGGAGATCAGCGGTGGGCGCTTAATCCTCGGCCTCGGTTCCGGCTATCACAAATATGAATACGACGCTTTTGGTTTTCCTTTCGATTACAAAGTCAGCCGTTTTGAAGAAGCGATCCAAATTCTGCACGGGTTGTTACGCAACGGCGAAGTAGACTTCGAAGGCAAGTTTCATTTCGCCCGCGAATGCGTCCTCAAACCGCGCGGTCCGCGTCCGCAAGGACCACCGATTCTGATGGGGACGGTGCAACCGCGGATGATGGCCTGCATGGCAAAGTATGCCGATCTCTGGAACGCGTACTACGACGATACCCACAACAAGGTCGATGGCATCCGACGCTTACGTCCGATCGTCGATGAAGCGTGCCGTAAAGAAGGACGCGATCCCGCGACTCTGGAGAGAACCGTCGCTGTATTAGTCGCGGATTCAAGTGCGGATCCTTGGTGGGATAGATTGCCTACGGAAAACTGGGTAGAAGAAGGGCCCTTGAAACCGTTAACAGGTGGACCGGAAGAAGTCGCGAAAGTCCTACTTGAATATCAAGCCGAAGGAATTGCACAGGTGCAAGTGTCTATTGAACCAACAACACCGAAAACTATAGAAGCTTTCGTGCCCGTGCTGGAGGCGTTGGATAGCGCCGCGCCGGCATCCATGTAAAGAACTAAAGCGAGGAGAATCTACATGTCCGGATCTGCATTAAGCGCGGCGCAAGAATTATTGCCCTTGATCGAAAAGCTGCGGTTTGAAACAGAAGAGAACCGAGCGATCGCCGAGCCCATAGTCGATGAGTTGAAAAGAACGCGCCTCGCGCGTTTAGCGCTGCTCGAAGAAAATGGTGGATTGCAAACACCGTGCGTCGACGCATTAGAGGTCTTCGAGGTACTCGCCGGGGCCGAGGCGTCGGTTGGCTGGGTGATTTGGAATAATTCGCTACCTTGTTGGTATAGCCGAGGCCTTGATCCGTCGATTCGGGAGGAAATATTCTCTGATCCGCACTGGTGGTACGGCAATTCAACCCGACCACAAGGCCAAGCGACAATCAGCGGCGACGGCTACCGCGTTCAAGGCCGCTGGTCACTGGTCTCGGGGTGCGAACAAGCACAATGGTCCTTGTTGTTATGTGTTGTGGCGGACGCATCCGGAGCACCAATCATGCTCGATGAACAAACCCCCGAACTACGTTATCTCTTCGTACGCAAGGATCAATATACGATTGTAGATACTTGGCATGTGCACGGCCTAAGGGGAAGCGGCAGCCACGACGTGGTCGTCGAGGATGAATTTGTCCCCAAAGCGTTCTCCGTTCTACCGGATCAAGCTGCAACCGTTGATCACCCATTCTCGAGGCTGCCTATTCTTTGCATTGTAACGGCCGGGTTGGCTGCGCAAAATCTTGGCGTCGCCAAAAAATGTCTCGCGAGCGCGATTGAATTATGTCGGACGAAAGTCTCACCGAGTTTTAGTGCGGATTTGAGAGACCGCACCCGATCCCAATTAGGCGTCGCGGAATACTCAGCCGCGTTGGACGCGGCAACGGCTCATTTGCACTTATGCGTTGGCGAAATGTGGGACAAGGCTGTCGCGAAATCGGCGATCGACTTAACCGACATGGCGCGTGTGTATAGCGCCTCCTATTACGCAATCAAGCAAAGTCAGAACGCGGTTAGTACGATGTACGACATCGGATCGACATCGTCGATCTACAACACTAGTCCCCTAGACCGAGGACAACGGGACATGCAGGTCATGGGCAGACACATCTGCGCGCAACCCATGTGGGCAGAAGACGCCGGCAGAGTCATTTTTGGCTTGGCGCCCAAGGTGCCCATGTACGATATTTAACAAGATCGTCTTGCCTATCAAGAAATCGGATCGCTTGTGATAAATACTTTTTCACAGACGGCCCGTTCGGCATCTAAAGCGACGGGTTGTCGATCGGCAACCCCAATCGCACGCGACCGTATGCGGCGCCATTAACATCCCAGTTATGCGTGAAGTGCCGCGTCGCGGCAGACATATCGCGGTAGCTGCGGGCGAGTGGATTACTTTCGTATACGGCACGGCCCATGGCCGCGTCCCAGATCACATTTGCGCTGCGCCATGCCTGGAGGCCTACGAAGTTTGCCTGTGCGCGATATTTGGTCCGCTGTTCATTGGTCGGCGAGGTGCCGTCTATCGCGTGGCACATAATTTCGTCGCAGGTCGTGCGTGCGATCGCGTGCGCGGCAGTGAGACAGACTGCGGCCTCCGCGACTTTTAAATGTTGCGGCACTTCGTTACGGGTTACTTTGCCAGACATGAGTGCCTGGTGGCCGGCGATAAACTCTTCATATTGAGCAAGCATGCCAGTGGCAATACCTAGCGTTGCACTCGTGATAAAAATACCAAACTGCATGTAGCTCGGCAGCTGGTACATCGGTGCGGTGTTGACTTTGTTACCCGGAGTAGGACCACCCTTAAGGTGTTCGATCGAAAGTGTCCGATGCTCAGGAATGAACACGTCCGCGACCGCGATGTCGTTACTGCCAGAACCTTTGAGGCCCATCGCGTGCCAGGTATCGATGATCTCAAACGTGCCATGCTGCATCATGAAATAGCGTTCTTCATCGTCGCCATTCGGGTTGTCGACCATGCCGGAGAGAATGCACCAATCACAGCCGTCGACCCCGCTAACGAACGGCCACCGACCGGTGAGGCGATAGCCACCTTCTACTTTGGTCGCCTTACCGCATAACGGAATCAAGATCCCAGCGAGCAGGCTTTCCGGTTTTACTCCCCAAATTTCATCCTGGGCCTCGACTGGCCACTGTGCCAGCATAAAGTTGTGCCCGATGTACTGCGCGAGACACCACGCCGTGGAACCGCATGCGCTGCCGATGTGGGTGAGAATTTCGACGGCGCCGAAGATGTGACCTTCGCAACCGCCGTAACGCGATGGCTGGAGTAGGCGGGCGACACCGGCGCGTTCCAGCGCTTGCTTAGTTTCTGGTGATACTCGTCGCAGCTCTTGGGTTTGTTCGGCACGCGCACTGAGTATCGGGATGAGTCCTCGGGCGCGCTCGACTAGCTCGTCGTAGTGGCCTACGGGCGCAATAGCTGCGTCGGTCAGTTGGGGAGAGGGCTCAGATCCGGATGCCATGCTCAGCTCCTAAAATTAAATCACTGCTTGTCCACGCAGAAAATTTTGTCCGTAGCGGTCCGATGCACGACTTGTCGATCAATCACGATTGAAGCACAGATGGTCGCGTGGTGCTATCTTTACGAACTTGTGTCTCGGGGCCCTATCGCGCACGTTTGTAACCGAATGAACCGAATGGGGTCGGTGCGAACCGAATGGGGTCGGTGTACTTAAGTCGCGCAGTTCGATATTTCGTAGGTGTCCTATAGATCACCCACTGCCTGTAAAATTCAAGTTTCATCTGACCCCACTAATCAATAGAAATGATTAGAAGTGCGTCCGGTAATTGCTAGAGGAATGCTGGCCTGGGAGCTATAGTTACTCGTGAAATTAATAGAACTTGTATACATTGCGTTAAGACTTAATCCGTATTTGACGATGGCGTGCTACGGCAAGATGGTAAGTACTCCAAGAGCAGCGCGAGGGTGATGAACGAATCAAATCAACCGCTCGCGGACGGCCGCGATCTTGAACCCGAAATTGCTCACACGCTCAATCGCATACATGCTGCCAGAGCGTCCGGCCCGTATGCTTTGTGCAAGGAAGACGAGTTGCGCTCGCGCTTAGAACCTTTTCTATTGCGCGAGGGTGTCCGCAACCCCCGCGTAGAAGATCTGTCGCGGTTAGCTGGAGGCGCTTCAAAAGAGCAATTTGTATTTACGCTGATGGCGGATGGACAGTCCCCACGAAGTTGCGTGTTGCGCCTGGAACCAGTCGAAGGTGTTGCCATCACAAGCCGACGACGCGAACTGGAAGCAATACGAGCAGTAAGTGACGTCGTCCCGGTGCCCGAGGTGTTGTGGATCGATCCAGACGGGGACGCTCTCGGTAGGCCCGCGCTTATTACTGGGTTCGTCGAAGGTGTTACCAAACCCAGCGATACGAGTTCGAACATAACGGGTTTCGGCACCGTGTTGGGCGCATCCCTGCGCGGGCAACTCGTTGGCCCTTTTTTCGATCACCTCAACGCGATACACGCGATCGACATCCGCTCGCCAGATCTTAAATCGTTTCAAATACCACACGCCGATCCCCAGCAGGCGGCACGCTGGCAAGTTAATTGGTGGACGACGGTTTGGCACAACGACGCCCTGCGCGGTATACCCGTCCTCGGTCTTGCCGAACGATGGATGCGGGACAACCTACCGGAAACCTCGGAGCTCGTCTTGATTCATGGCGACTATCGTACTGGCAATTATTTGTTCGACGAGGAAACCGGCACAATTACCGCGATCCTCGATTGGGAATTTACCCATGTTGGTGACTACCACGAGGATCTCGCCTGGATTTCTCTTAGGCCCTGGAGCAACACAGAAAACGGAACCTTACTTGCGTCCGGGTTGTTCCCGTACGACGAGTTAGCGACTCGATATACTGCGGTATCAGGCCGCGAGGTCAACCTCAAAACGCTGCACTTTTATCAAGTCCTTTGTCTTTATAAGTGCACCGTGATTTGCCTTGGCAGTGGGTTGCGGGCAGCGCATGAAGCGCACAACCATCAGGACGCCCTCATGAGTTGGTTAACCCCGGCCGGCTACGTATTCATGAACGAACTGATTGACGTGATCGAGCAGGGAGCACCGTTATGAATCCGTCGATCGAACTACGCCTGCGCACCATGATCCGGGCGATGAACGAGATCATTATTCCGGCAGTCGACGGTGGCGATTCACTCGCTCAGGAGCAAGCACGATTGCTGCTCGGCCACCTTCACGTGCTACTACAGCATGAAGGTCGCGAGCAAGCGATGTGCGATATCGAACGTAGCGACTTGCAACGATTGGCGAGCGCGCTGGTCGAGGCAAGCAGTGGCGGCAGCGCGACGGCTGCAGCGACTGCGCGCGTGCAAAACCTGCCTGATGACGTTGACACCGACGGCTTGTCGCACGCGATTGAAGCACTCATCATCGACAGCGGAAGTGATGGTAGCGAAGCCTTTAAGCGCGCCTGCGATACGCTGGTAATCGCGCACGGGCGCGCGGCCACTCGGCGCTCTCGGACCTGGTTCAAATCGATGGGCTTCGACCACGATCCCGATGCGCTGGGCGATATCGATTCGCTGTTTCGGCGCTAATGGTCGTGCTCGGCATCCAAACTCTTCTCGACAAAATCATCACGCTTAATAATACGGTGTAGCAGCATGACGCAACCCTATCCAGAACTCGGCTTTGTTGTATTAGGCGGTCATATCCACGATCCACGACCGGCTGTGGAACATTTCAAGCTCGGCGAGCAGCTTGGGATGGGCGCCGTATGGCTGTCGGAGCGGCCGGGGTCGAAGGACATTGGCGTGCTATGCGGCGCCGCGGCGGCAACAGCGCCGAAGCTCACTGTCGGGGCTGGACTCATCGCCAACCTGCCAGCCCGCAATCCACTGATAACGGCTTCTTTCGCATCAACGATGAGCTTGTTGACCGACAATCGGTTTGTACTGGGGGTGGGCCGTGGACAGGATCGCTTCGCCGATATGCTTGGAGTACCACATTCCAATCTCGCGCTGATCGGACGTTACTTGGATGCAGTGCGCCGACTTTGGCGGGGTGAATCTGTCACCGCTGCACATGACGGTTGGGTACTCGATGGCGCTAAACTCGGGGTGAAACTCGAGGCACCGCCACCTATCTGGGTGGGTGCGGTTGGCGACAAAACGCTGGAGTGGGCTGGCGCGCATTGCGACGGCGTGATGTTGTTCTCGTGTTTAAACGCAACCGCCGTCGAACATTCTGTTCGAGTCGTCAAGACTGCGGCACACGGAGCGGGACGAGACCCATCTGAGGTCGAGGTTGCGGCCGTGGCCGTGAACGCTTGCGATGTGGACGAGGAGAAAATGCTCAACTACGTCATCCGCCGCATGAATACCTATTTTATGTGGCCGATGATCGGTCTGCTTGTTGAGGTTAATGGTTGGGATCCGAAAACCGCCTCAGTTGTCCAACAAGCGGTTGCCGATCAAATCAAAAATCCCGCCGGCGCCCTTGGCGATGAAGGCGTCTCCAGGGAAATGGATGATCTCCGACGGATGCGCGATCTCTATCCGCAAGAATGGATTGAGCAATGCAACGCGGTTGGAAATGGCGACGATGGCGCCCGTTATGTCCGATCGTTATTCGACGCCGGGGCGGATAAGGTTTTGCTTCATGGCTGCCCACCAGATGACTTTCGCACGCTCGTCGAAGCGTGGCCAGCGCACCGGCCGGATCGATTTCGTTAAGCCAGCCGACAGAAAATAATGTCAGTGTCGTTTGCCGATTTGCGATCCGAACCAACCGCCCAAAGCAGTCGCAGTCACGCTGTCTCGATACCCCACGCGATGGCGTTGCGAACAATCTGCTGGAACGCATCGTTTTCCCATGAACCGTGGAATTCGGGCGGGGTCTCACCCGCTGCTGAGACGCTTACGTCGACGAACGGCTGGACATTGCTCAGCATTGAATGGCAGTGGCCAAGCGCCACGTAGGCGACGGCCCCCGCACCCACTTTCTTAGTGTAGCCGAGGACCCGGGTTTTACTGTCGCCCTGGGCTGAAGTATCCGCCTCGTAGATGAAACCGAATCCCGCAGGCGACGGATCGCGAGCAATTTCGGTAGTTAACCAGACGTCGTGCTCGCCCTGCATCTCGACTAAGTAAAGCTCATCCGCGACCTCGAAAGCCGGCGGCAGGTTTGCCGCGAGCGGGTGGGAGGATCGCACTTTCACGGTGAACTTCCGCAACGGCGGATGGTTTAGAAAGAAGCCGCCAAGCGTCGCATGGTGCGAGCCTTTGACCATTGATCGTTGCGCCTTGCCTTCAATCCGCGCGGCTTTACCGCCGCTAGTCCCATGCAATCCAAACCAACGGCCGCCTTGCTCGAGCCACGCGCGTATCGCCTGGTCTTCTCCCTCACTAGGGTAGGGACCGGCGACGTAGGTGATCAGCAATGAGGTGCCATCGAGCCACCTGTCGATGTCGCTATAGTCGTTTGCCGTAGTCGTTACGACGTCGGGGTAGTCGGACAGAAATTGCAACAGTCGCAGTCGCGCGTAATCCATGTCGTGGCCCGCACTCGCGCCGCGCGGGAATCCGCCGGTTATGAGATGTACTCTAGTCATGGTCTTCTCTCCGCTTGCCGATCATAGAATTAGTCGGGTCAGATGAAACTTTACCGACAAATCGGCGCTAGGTTAAGGGCAAGGCAGGGCTCTGCTTGTAAACTTTCATCTGAGCCCTTTAAAACACTTATTCCTAACTCGGAAGACCTGGATCGGTATCCACAAAGCTGTCTCGGGTCACCATTGATGCCCACCAATTTGATAATCGTGGATGGGTGGCAAACATCGCCTGCCCTTCTGGCGTTGCTACGAAGTAGGCGATCATCGGCGCTAGATGGAAGTCTGCAAGTGAAAGAGACGAACCAACTACGAAGCCGTCGTCTTCAATAAGCGTTTCAAGCGCGCTAAGCACTCGCGAGGACGACTCGAGGCCGGCCTGAATTTCATTTTCATCGGGCTGCTCACCAAGTCGCGGCCAGAATACTCGTTGAGCAAAAACCTGGCGCACCATCGGCCAATAAGCGTAGGAATCGACGATCGAAATAATTTGCGTCATACGCGCGCGATCCCGCACTTCGACCGGCTGAAATAACGCACCATCGAATGCTTCATCGATATAACGCGTGATTGCGGTGGTTTCATAAATAACGAACCTATCGTGCTCCAATGTTGGCACGCGGCCAAAGGGATGCATTGCCAGATACTTTTCGGAAACTTCGTCGGCGAAGGGATCGACCTCTACATGGCGATGCTCGACGCCTTTCTCATTCAATACGATGCGCGCTATTCGAACGTAAACGCTGTAGTCATAACCGTGAAGAGTAACGCTCATAAATCTTCCGCGTGTAAACGATACATGGTGCCAACGACACTCGGCGCGTAGCGCCCGGGCGCAAACGTATCGGCCAAACGCGCCTTGGCCCGCCATCCCGTACAGTGCCCCGGTGCAACTACACGGGGTTGCACTTTGGTATTAAGATCCTCGATGGTCGCTTCAATACGCTGTTCCATTACTTTTCCTGCCAAATGATAACCACCCAGCACGACATCGACGGGCGCATCGGGAAACGCGCCTTGCGCGCTCAAGCAC
>CAWLAW010000079.1:0-8865 GCA_963854885.1 Gammaproteobacteria bacterium
AACACGGATCAAACACGGGTCGTCATTCGCATCGTAAGCGACGCTCGATTAATCCGTCATACCCCTGACAATTTGCGCAACCTGCTGGAAAAAACACCCTCAAGGTGCGACCCGAGCTGGGTCCACCCCGAAAAGTCCAGCGCTATACCAAAGCGTCGATTTCGTCGTCGTTTGGGAAACGTCCGAGTGTTTTCTTCGAAAATCGCAGCGCGCCGTCGACTTCGATTTCGAAGACCCCGCCCGCCACTGCTACTAGTTCAACATCATGCTCGCCCATCGCTGCAATTCTATCCCTCGCACGGAGGGCCTTGGGTTCGTAGTTTCATTGCATGCAGTATTCAATTCGAATTTTCATCGGGCTTCCTCTTTAGGTAACTACCGAATCGCTACCGGGTTAATTATTGCTTGGACGGCGCCGACAAACCGAGGTTGTCCCAGCACGAAAAGAAATTCCCAAGCTTCGTCTTTCGCCAAGGCGCGAGTGTCCATGTTCTCTAGAATATACACGCCGTTTTTTGTCAGCAGCTCTTGGTGAACGGGGAAAAACTCGCCCTTGGTTTCGAACGGTAATGCTTCAACGCCCCAGCTATCAGAGCCCACGGCGACCGCACCGAGCTTCGCCAAGTAGGCTGCACCGCCCACCCCAAGTCCGGGCTCTCCGGCCATAAATCGCACGCCATCTTGTTCCGCGATGTTTAGCCATCCAGTGTGAAACAACACGATGTCACCTTTTTTTAAGACCACGCCCTGCGCTTTCGCCGCACCGTCAATCTCCGCCTGGTTAATGGCCGTGCCTTCATCCAAAATCGGTTTGCCGAGATAGCGCGCCATATCAAGCAACACCCCGCGCCCGACGATTGGCGGAATTTTATCGATGGAGAATTTCGTTAATCCCGTGTTCTTGACGAAATCTTCGGCCTTGTTGCCGTTGTAATAAACGTGGTCTTTGCCCAAATGTCCGAGGCCATCAATTTGGCTGCCGACCCCCATCCACGCGACCATTAAATCGTCGTTGCCGGTGACTTTATTCGTTCCTAACGGGGTGCCCGTACCATCCCCGAGTTGTAAAATCGTCATCGAATAAGACCGCGGCGGATAGGCGGGGGATTCTGGCCCAGTCTCAACACCAAGCGCGTAGGTCTTGCCGGTCTTAACCAATTTTGCCGCATCGAGCACATGCTTGGCGGTTAAATGATTAATCGCGCCCAAGGTGTCGTCGGCGCCGAATTGAGAGGGGTACCAATCCTCCGCCGAACTTGAATTGGCTAGGATTAACAGCGCTAGCGTCGATGCGATTTGATGGATTTTCAACTCGTTACTCCCAATCTGATAGTTACATTTCTCCATTTGGCCCTTAACACGTCATTAGCGCAAGCTTGCTGTGAAGCTTGGTCACTAATGTGTCAGGATCGGTGTCGACCTCAATTCACTCGAAAGAGAATTACTATGTCTGCCGCCAATCGCTATCCGAATATTCTGCAACCCTTAACTATCGGCGCTACGCAAGTGCGCCACAGGATTATGGTCACCGGCCATACGCAACTGTATGGCCGGGACGAAACGATATCCGATCGGCACATCGCCTATTACCGAGAGCGTGCGAAAGGTGGCGCCGCGCTACTCGTACTTGAGCAGCAAGCTGCACACCCCGCAGGTCGCAACTATATGGCCGGCTGTAGCGCGTGGGATACGAAAGTTATTCCTTGGTACGAGCGCTTAGGGGAAGCGGTGCACGCTCACGATTGCAAGCAATTTGTGCAGCTTTTCTGCGCCGGCGCGCAAGGCAGCGGCACGCAATATTTCGATGACTGGCGGCCGCTATGGGCGGCGTCTCGAATTCCATCAGCGATAAGCGAAGAAATGCCGGTGGCGATGTCCGCTGCTGATATAGCCGAGTTAACTGATTATTTCGTACGTTCGGCGCTCAATGTGCAACGCGCGGGGCTTGATGGGATCGAAATTCACGCCGCGCATAGTCAGCTGCTTGGAGAGTTCTTAAGTCCTGCATTTAACAAACGCCAAGATACCTACGGCGGCTCAATAGAGAACCGCTGCCGGATTGTTTTAGAAATTGGTGAAGCGATTCGCAATGCCGTCGGGTCTAAGTTGAGCTTAGGTTTACGTCTATCGTTTGATGAATTTCTCGGTCCGGCAGGGATCACTGCAGAACAATCCGAGCAGCAAATTGAACTGTTTTCAGCTGCCGGTTTTTTTGATTTTTTCGATATTTCTGGCGGCGGCTACCACGCCTTGCACGTCGCCGTTGCGCCAATGGGAACCGTCGATGAAGGTTTTCTAGCCGCAAGCGCGCGGCGCGCCAAAACGATCGCGGGCCAGCGCGCGAAAATATTTGTGGTCGGACGGATCCTCGATCTCGAGAAGGCCGAAGCGATTCTAGCCGCCGGTGACGCAGATATGGTTGCCCTGACACGCGCGCATATGGCCGATCCGTATATCGTCTCGAAAAGCCTCGATAATCGCGAACGCGAAGTCACTCGCTGCGTTGGCGCGAACGTCTGCGTTGCGCGTTTAGTCACTAATTCCGAAGTCACGTGTTTTCAAAATCCTGCAATGGGTCGCGAGGAACGCTGGGGCGGTGAAAATCTTGCCACCGTCGACTCGGATAGAATCCGTAACATCAGCGTCGTTGGCGCCGGACCGGCAGGTCTGCGTTTCGCCGTTACTGCCGCGCGGCGCGGCCACCGCGTGCGCATTTTTGAAGCCGCAGACAAACCCGGTGGACGGTTATTGGAATTAGCTGGTCTTCCGACCCGCGGTGCGTGGAATGAAGCAATAGAAAATCTCACTCGGCCATTATCGAATCTCGGCATCGAAATTCAATGCAACAAAACCATTTCCGCTAACGACATTACCGACGACGTTGTCGTCTGCGCAACCGGCTCGACGTGGGATTGTTCAGGATACAGTCCATATCGACCGGATCGAGATTGCATCCCGGGTGCTGATCTCGAACATGTCATCGATTTAGGCACCGCAATCCGACGCGCCGTCGCCGATCCCCAAGCACTCGGCAAACGCGTTCTAATAGTTGACGAAACTGGCGAGTATCATCCGCTCGGCTTAGCCGAATTACTGTGCAGCGCGGGAGTTGAAGTCGAGATAATTACGCCGCGTCCGTTTGTCGGAGCCGAAACACAACGCAGTTTAGATCTTCCACATATTATGCCGCGCTTAAAAGCTGCTGGGGCGATCGTAACTGCGCAACATTTTATTGAAGCAATCGACCCGCAAAGCGCTGCTGTTTATGACATCTGGGGAGGAGACCCCGTGCAACGATCGGATCTCGATACGATCGTGTTCGCAATGACGAAATCCCCTCGCGATGACCTGTTTCAATCGTTAAAAGCAGATACCCGTATGGTTCTGGCCATCGGCGACGCCGTTGCGCCGCGGGCAATCGAGGCGATTATGTACGAAGCCGAAAAAGCGGCACGTGAAATTTAATTTTTCAACTTTCTACCGGCAGTTATAACTAAGGAGAGAGGCGTGAATATAGGATTCATTGGGATCGGGCGCATGGCCCTCGGCATGGTGCGTAATTTGTTATCCGCCGGCCATTCGGTAAAAATTTACAACCGAACGCGCGCTAAAGCAGAGGCTCTGGAAGCCGATGGCGCAGTAGTCGTCGACGATATTCGCGACGTTTGTTCGAACGAATTGGTAATCAGCATGCTCGCGGACGACAAAGCTCTCGAGGACGTCGTGTTTGGCGACGTAGATTTCGTAAACGCCATGCCAAGTGATGGCGTACATGTCTCGATGGCAACGATCAGCGAAGCAATGGGGCGACGTTTAAGTGAATTGCATACTGCCGCAAATCGCGCCTATGTTTCCGCGCCCGTATTTGGCCGTCCCGATGCGGCCGCGGCCGCCAAATTATTCATCGTAGCCGCAGGCACAGCAGAGTCGATCGAACGTTGCCAACCGGCATTTGACGCCATGGGGCAACGCACGTTCGTCGTCGGTGACAAACCAGTCGCTGCAAATGTCGTCAAAATCACGGGTAATTTAATGCTCGCATCTGTGATTGAAACGCTAGGTGAGGCATTCGCGCTGAGTCGAAAATACGATATAGATCCAGAGAACTTGCTGGAACTACTCACGAGTACTTTGTTTTCAGCGCCGGTGTATAAAGGATATGGTGCCATGATCGCCAAGGGGAATTACGAGCCGGCCGGATTTAAATTAAATCTCGGCCTCAAAGATATCGGGCTCGCGCTCGAAGCTGCCCAATCGATGGGCGTAAATATGCCGATTGCAAATGCAGTGCGCGATCAATTTCTCGTTGGGATTGAACGCGGATATCAAGATCTCGATTGGGCCGCACTGGGTCGCGTGTGCGCCGACGATGCGGGTCTATGACGCAGCGCTTCGCTGTGTTGCGATTCATTTTCGCAGAATGCAGTACTGCGGGGCGTAGCATGTCCGTTCGATTGCGGCCGCTCTGCTAGGCGACTTTAGCGATTGTGCTTTGGTCCGCGTCGTTCCGTGCATTGATTTATAATCAAATCGGTTAATTAATAAAGGCAATGAAATGCGCGCAGCCATAATGCGAAATAAGCAACTTGTCGTCGACAAATTGCCGATCCCCGAACCGGGCCCAGGCGAAGTCCTGGTCAAAACACTAGCCTGCGGCATCTGCGGCTCGGATCTTCACGCCCTGCGCCACGGTCAGGAGTTCGTCGACACATCGAACCGGACCGGTGATATTTTCGATATGGACCTTTCCCGAGACGTCGTTATGGGGCACGAATTTTGTGCGGAGATTGTTGCGCATGGGCCAGAAACCCAGGCGACGATCAAAGTAGGAGCGGCGGTTTGTGCCATGCCCGTGTTATTAACTCGTGGCCGCCCACAAACGGTCGGCTATTCGAATGAACATCCGGGTGGCTACGCTGAATTCATGCGCTTAAGCGAAAGTCTACTATTACCTGTGACAAACGGGTTATCGGTGCAGCATGCAGCACTAACCGAGCCGATGGCCGTGGGGCTGCACGCGGTCGAAAAAGCACGACTCGACAAAGACGACGTACCTCTTGTTATCGGTTGTGGGCCGGTTGGCTTGTCCGTCATTGCCGCGCTGAAAGCGCGGGACATTCGGCCCATTGTCGCGTCCGATTACTCTGCTCGCCGCCGTGAACTAGCGCTTTTAATGGGTGCAGACGAAGTCATCGATCCCGGAGAAACGTCCCCCTATGAAAGTTGGCGCGCAGCGGCAACAATCATTGGCGGCGAAGAAAAACTACCGCCATGGAAGAAAGGGCCGTTGCTGCGCCAGGCGGTAATATTTGAATGCGTCGGCATACCCGGGGTGATCAATCAAATTATGGAGCGTGCACCGAAGGCCGCGCGCATCGTAGTCGTTGGAGTATGCATGCAGAATGACAGCTTCGATCCAATATTCGGCATCAACAAGGAATTAAACATTCAATTCGTGTTGGGTTATTCCGGCAAAGAGTTCTCACGTTCGCTACAATCCATTGCTAACGGCGACATTGACGTCGCGCCGCTAATTACAGGACTAATTCGTATCGACGACGTTGCCCAAGCTTTCGTAGATTTAGGGTCTCCGGACCACCATGCCAAAATTCTCGTCGAACCGTGGCGAACATAGTCGAGCCAGAGAACGACCTAACAGTAATACGATTATCGGAGTAAGAGGCCACGACCCATGGAACTCGCATTAACTGACATCCAAGCGCAAATCCAAGACGGCGCGAGAAAATTTTCTGAAACTGAATTATCCCCAATCGCCGCGGCCCTCGATAGGGGCGAAAGTCGCGATCTCTATTTAGCGAATTTACGCAAACTTGCGGAGCTTGGATTCATGGGTCTCAATGTCGATTCGCAGTACGGCGGAACAGAGGCCGGGGTTGTCGCATTTAGCGTCGCGATGACTGAGATCGCGAAATCGTGTGCCGCAACGGCAGTATCGGTATCTGTCACAAATCTTGTTTGCGAAGTGATCCAGTCGATTGGGACGGAAGAACAAAAACAACGTTACATCCCGAAAATTTGTAGCGGCGAATATGTGGGCGGCTCATTCTGCTTGTCCGAGGCCGGCGCTGGATCCGATCCGTCGGGCATGCAAACGCGGGCCGTGCGCGATGCGGATGAGTGGGTGATCAATGGAACGAAAATGTGGATCTCGAGCGCGGAATACGCCGGAATGTTTGTTGTGTGGGCGGTGACTGACCCGGATGCTCCCAAAGGCAAAGGCATCACCTGTTTTCTCGTTGAAAGCGATACCCCCGGCATCTCGATAGGCAAAGCGGAACATAAAATGGGTCAACGCGCCTCTAGTACTAATCCGGTAATTTTTGAAAACTGCCGGGTCCCTGCTGACGCGATCCTCGGTAAACCGAACGACGGGTTTCGCATTGCCATTGCGGAGCTCGCGGGAGGACGCATTGGTATTGGCTCGCTTGCCTTAGGCGTCGCTACGGCCGCCATGGACATCGCACGCCAATATGCCAGCGAGCGCGAACAATTTAACAGCAAAATTAGCGATTTTCAGGGCATTCAATGGAGCATGGCCGACACTTACACAGAACTGGAAGCGGCGCGCTTGTTGTTAATGAATGCGGCGTATTTAAAGGAAACCGGGCAGTCGTTTATGAAGCAAGCGGCGATGGCAAAATTGTACTCAACGGAAGCCGCCAACCGGGCCTGTTATAACGCCTTACAGCTAATGGGCGGTGCCGGCTATACAGAAGAATATCCGCTCGAGCGTTTTGCGCGCGACGTGCGCGTGACGACGATTTACGAAGGTACGAGTGAAATTCAACGGGTAATTATCGGCCGCGAACTGCTCCGCGAAATTGCTTAGTAGCGAAACGCGTTATCCCACACTTGGTCGATACGTCGTTTCACCACATCGATGTCGACCGCGGTATAGGTGCCATTATCCATACGCGTCACGATTGACGAATCGATCAAATCTTGACGATTCGTAGGAATGTACGGATATGCGGCCATCGCCACCTCAAAATCGAATTTTTAGCGCGCTCACGTCGCGTCAAGGCGCCATCAGATTTCAAACGCCGTCCGTTTTTGCAACGCGCCATGCGGTAAATATTGAAAATACCATACACGCCGCGATGCCAAAAAATACTTCGCCGAAATAGCCACGATCCATCATGCCACCAAATGCGACGGGCGCTAACGCGATACCGACATCAAGTCCGGAATAGACAACCCCATAGACGCGCCCCGTTGCACCTACTGGCGTCGCCGATCGAATTAGCATGTCCCTAGATGGGCCAGATAAGCCAAGTCCGAAGCCGAGAACCCCCATGAGTACCAATGCGATCAGCGGCGTCAAAGCGCCCAATCCAATCAGAACTGCGCTCAAACCGGCGAGTGCCAAAGCGATCGAAATATTGCGTTCAAGCTTACGACTCTTAACCACGAGCCAACCGCCAAACCCCATCCCTATAGCACTGCCAAGCATCATCGTGGTAACACTCATCGCGGCAGGTTGAACGGCTAATCCGTACACCGCTGAGAAGATCGACGGCGCGAAGTTCTGCGACGCCCCGATCGCGCCGGACACGAAGACGAAAAATGCGAAACACCACCAAATCTCTTTATGTCGCAAAAAAGCCATGGACGTAGCTGAGCTCGATGGCTCACTTGGTTTGTCCGGCGTTTGTTGCGTAGTTACGGTGAGCAAATCTCGATTAAAAAGTAATACCGCTATGACCGATAGCGGCACCAACGCTGCCGCCGCGAGTGCAAACCGCCAACCGAATGGCGTTGCGAAACCGACCAGGAACACCGGCGCGAAAGCCCAACCTAGACTGCCGGTCATTCCATGTACGGAATACGCAGGTCCCAATCTCGGCTCACTCACTCGCGCGTTAAGCAACGAAAAGTCGACCGGATGAAATACGCTGTTGCCGAGTCCTGATATCGCCGCGGCAATAAGCAGGCCAGCATAGGAATCACTCAGACTAAAACCCAATGCGCCGACCGATAAGCACAGCAATCCGCCGATCAAGGTGCCGCCAGGTCCAAATCGATCGACCACGAAACCCGCAACCGCTTGAAACGCGCCGGACGCGAAGAAAAAAACCGTCATCACGAAACCGAGTTCGGCGAACGAATAGCCGAACTCTTCCCGCAGCCAAGGAAACAATGGGGCGATAATTAAATGGAAAAAATGACTGACCAGATGCGCGAATCCAACGACTGCAATGATTCTCGCATCTCGGCTCAAAGGTATTGGACCTTCAACAGTGGCGGAAAGTGGTTCGCTCAATTCGCCCCCTCGGTGCAATATCTGAGTCTAATTTAGTCGAACATGTCGGCTCGTTTGTGACCGAAAAAAGGTGCGACTTGCGCGCCGCATGGCACTAGAAGGTGAATTCTAGACGATTCATCAACGCGCGCGATAATCGAAATATGTAGAGTCCCTCAATCCACGAGAATTTGATCACGCGTCCACGGCAATCGACAATGCAAAAACCGAATTCCGCTTGCTTGTTAGCGCCGTCTACTCTATTTTCCTGCGGGCCAGAAAACACTGCATTTGGCCACGCTGGCGAAGCCAGTGACGTGCAGGCCAATCAATTGACCATGGAGATTACAAAATGATCGCATACACCAGTCTCGGCACAAATGACCTTGCGCGTGCGAATAAGTTCTACGATGAGCTGCTCGGTATAATGGGAGCCGGCCGAGCGATGGAAGACCCAGAACGATTTACGCTTTGGGCAGGTGCGGACGGCGGCCCTATGTTTGGCGTATTCAAACCGCTCGACGGTAACCCCGCAACGGTCGGGAACGGTGTAATGATCTCGCTTGCTGCAGAAAACCCTGCCGCGGTCGACAAACTATACG
>CAWLAW010000080.1:0-8800 GCA_963854885.1 Gammaproteobacteria bacterium
TGAATTGGTTGCACAATCTGCTGCATCTATCGAGAATGCGAGCCTCTATTTTCGACCCGACGGTCCATCCATTCGAGCGAATTTGTACAATAGCGAGATTACTTGCGAAATCTGCGAGTTCGCCGCGCCCAACTTTGATGGCGCGAGCGAACCTTAGTGAAGGAAATTATCACCCAATGCGACTATCCAAAATTCTATTACCAACATTGCGCGAATCGCCTGCGGATACCGAAATAATCAGCCATCAGTTGATGGTTCGCGCGGGCCTCGTGCGGCAACTTGCAGCTGGCATTTACACTTGGTTGCCGGTCGGTTTGAAGGTATTACGTCGAGTGGAGAACATTGTCCGCGAAGAAATGAATCGAGCTGGCGGGCAAGAAATTCTCATGTCGAGTGTCCAACCAGCGGAGCTCTGGAGTGAGTCGGGCCGCTGGGACGCTTACGGTCCTGAATTATTACGTTTCGAAGATCGGCACGCACGCGCGTTTTGTCTCGGGCCGACTCATGAAGAAATCATCACCGATCTGGTGCGCCGTGAAGTGCGCAGCTACAAACAACTTCCAGCAAATTTCTATCAGATCCAAACCAAATTTCGTGACGAAATCAGGCCGCGTTATGGCATTATGCGCGCGCGCGAATTTCTGATGAAAGACGCATATTCGTTTCATATCGATCAAACGTCGCTGCAAGAGACTTACGATGAAATGTACGCAACCTACTCGCGCATTTTCGATCGCATTGGACTCAGTTACCGCGCAGTGGAAGCCGACAGCGGAAATATTGGTGGCTCGACGTCGCATGAATTTCACGTCCTAGCGGATTCCGGCGAAGACCAAATTGCATTTAGTCGCAACGGGCAATTTGCCGCGAACGTTGAAATGGTAGCGAGCCAGAAATCGGATCACGAGCTGGCCGCAGCGCAATCAGACATGGAAGAAGTAGATACACCCGATCAACACACAATTTCCGAGCTTTGTGAGTTTCTCGGCGCGACTCCGGATCAGTGCCTTAAAACGCTGATGGTCGAGGGGACCGACGCTAGTATCGTCGCCTTAGTCCTACGCGGCGACCACGAGTTAAACGCGATAAAAGCACAGAGCATACCGGGGGTCGCGAGCCCGTTGCGATTTGCGCAAGCCGACGAAATAGAGGCAGCCGTTGGTTGCGGTCCGGGGTCATTAGGTCCGCTCGGGCTGCGAATGTCGATTCTTGTAGATCATAGTGCGGCAGCGATTTCTGATTTTGTCTGCGGCGCGAATATCGAAGGAAAACATTTGCGCGGGGTCAATTGGTCACGCGATTTACCCGCCCCGCAAAGCGTCGACATACGCAATGTCGTCGACGGGGATGTCGCGCCGGACGGCAGCGGCGAACTTGAAATTAAGCGCGGCATCGAAGTCGGACACATATTTCAACTGGGTACGAAATATAGCGACGCCATGAAGGCCTCCGTACTCGACGAAAACGGTAAATCCGTGACGATGACCATGGGTTGCTATGGTATCGGCGTGTCCAGAATTGTCGCTGCAGCTATTGAACAAAATCACGATGACAGGGGCATTGTGTGGCCGCCGTCAATTGCTCCGTTCCATGTCGCGATAACTCCTGTCAATGCGCATAAATCAATCCGCGTGAAAAAAATGGCGGAAGATTTATACGAACGTTTTACAACGGCAGGCATTGACACATTGCTATGCGACACGAAAGATCGACCGGGGGTGATGTTTGCCAACGTCGAACTTATCGGGATCCCGCATAGACTCGTGTTAAGCGACCGCGGACTTGACGCCGGGACTTTTGAATATAAAGGCCGCACGGACGATAGCTCAGAAGATATTCCAGTTGAAGATGCAATGAGTTTCATCCAGGGAAAATTAACCCACCGCATTATTTAAAGGCGACTAACGCACCGTAAACTCCGAGAATCGTTCGACGTCGGCGTCGTGGGCGTCGACCATCGCTACGTTCGCGTTAGTTGGGCCCTGGGCCAGCCATCGTTCAAATTCAGCAACTGCGTGGCACTCCCCTATTGCATAGGCCTCGACGCTACCATCCGGAAGATTACGCACCCACCCATTGATTCCGAGCCGAACCGCCTCGTTTTTGCTTGCCCCTCGATAGAATACGCCCTGAACCCGCCCGCGAACGATATAGTGCCGAGAACAGTGTTGTGTCATCGCTTTACGCTACGAATTGGTTGAATCGGTCAATTGTACGCGAGTGGAAAGAGCCTTAGAAATTCCGAATGGCTGTGTGAATCGCGGTAGAATATTCCGCGTAAGAAATGATTCTTTAAGACCGAGGTTAACTATCGTGAACGTCACAATTTATCATAACCCGCGCTGTTCGAAATCGCGTCAAACACTCGAGCTACTCGCGGCCAAGGGACTGTCTCCGACGATTGTGGAGTACTTAAAGAACCCGCCCGACGCTAAAACCCTCAAAGCGCTAATGGCTAAATTAGGCCTGGAACCGCGAGAATTAATGCGTACTAAAGAAGCACTATTCGCTGAGCTCAATTTGTCCGATGCTGACCTTAGCCCCGCTCAACTAGTCGCCGCGATGATCGAGCATCCAGTTCTTATCGAAAGGCCGATTGTCGTTGTCGATGACAAGGCCGTAATCGGTCGACCGCCCGAAAATATTAACTCGCTGTTCTAAGCTCCTGAAATTTCATGTCAAAAGATATAAACATTTTGGTGCTCTACTACAGTAGCAAAGGCCATGTGCGCGCAATGGCTGAGCATATCGCTCGAGGCGTTGAATTGGAGACACAATGTTACGCGGTTCTGCGTACAGTACCCGGTTGGGGTACTTCCGTAGACTCGATTCCCGACTCCGGGCCGTTGTACGTTGAAAAATCCGATCTGCGCGACTGCGCTGGGCTCGCGCTCGGCTCACCGACCCGGTTTGGCAACATGGCCGCACCGATGAAGGCATTTATCGACTCAACGTCAGATATTTGGTTATCCGGAGAATTAGCCGACAAACCAGCGGCTGTATTCACATCGTCTAGTTCGATGCATGGGGGTCAGGAGTCGACGCTGTTGTCTATGATGTTACCGTTAATTCATCACGGCATGGTGATGGTAGGCCTACCGTATACGGAGCCAGGACTAGCGAGCACAACCGCTGGCGGCACCCCGTACGGTGCGAGCCACGTCGCTGGCACCAAAGACGAAGTGCGCATTACTGCAATCGAAAAAGATCTCTGCATAGCGCTCGGCAAACGAATCGCCGGAATCGCTAAGCGACTTCGTGACGATTAGTCGATTCCTACAACGTCGCGAATAAACGGTATCGTAAGCTCGCGACCGGCGCTCAACGAGGCTGCATCGATACGCTCAAATATCACGGTTAATTCATGCATGTCGCGGCACAGGCGGCTAATCAAATAACGAGCCACATTATCCGGCATCGTGAGGCCTCGATTTGCTGCTCGCCTTTGTAACGCCGTTTGTTTGTCGCCGTCTGACAGATCGCCCAATGTTAATGTGAGCCCGGACGCGAGTCGTGAACGTAGGTCCGCAAGTTCGAAGCGCGAATTGCGTCCCCCGCTCGTCGAACTGACGAGCAATCTGGATGAAGATTCTTGCACGCGATTAAATAGATTAAACAACGCCTCCTCCCATTGTGAGTTGCCGGCCGCGTCGTCTAGATCATCAACAACAATAAAGTCTATCGATTCGAGATCGCTGAGAATCGATGGCCCATAGTCCATTACATCGCTTAGCGGAACATACATCGCTCGACAATTGTCGCGACCGAGCTCGCTGATAGCGGCCTGAGCAAGGTGAGATTTTCCAGTTCCGGAGCGCCCAGCGAGCACCAAGAACCATGGGCCTTGGCCTTCAAGCCAATGCTTAAGCCCATCGAGGGCTAGTTGATTAGGCCCGGTAATGAAATCTGTGAGTTCGAATTTGGCATCTTCGAACAACGCGAGTGTTAGCTGGGGCAGGGAAAGAGGCATGACGACCTAAACTCCGGCACGAACGAAAACGAAACTTGGTCAAAGCACAGGGCTGAGATTCTGTACTGTGCGGTACGCACTCTAAAGTTCTCCGTGCGCATAATGACTAGCTAGGCGGCGATTGAGAACTGTAAAGCTCACTTTGCTGATACTCATGTTTCGAATGTCTTAGTAGTACGACGATGACAGCAGCAACTGGGAGCGCGAGCAGCACCCCCAAAAACCCGAATAATTGGCCTCCAGCCAACACAGCAAAAATCACTGCTACTGGATGTAAACCAATTCGATCGCCAACGAGTAATGGTGATAAGACCATACCTTCTAATAACTGCCCGATGCCGAATACTGCAAACACGGCGAAAACATGGACAGCATCCTGAAATTGGACGAGCGCAGCAAGACCGGCCAAGACGATCCCAACGATGACACCTAGATAAGGGACGAAACTGACCACTCCGGCGAGCAATCCGACGATAAAGGCGAGCTCTAATCCGACCAGCCACAGTCCCAGCACATACATTGAGCCTAGCGCGATCATCACCGTGAGTTGTCCACGTAAGAACTCTGCGAGAACCGCGTCGATTTCTCGTGCGAGCTTGACCACTGTTTGTTCGACTGAGCGCGGCAATAGATCGTGAACGTTGGCGACCAGGACGTCCCAGTCCCGCAGTAAGTAGAACGTCACCACAGGAATTAGCAGCAGATAGGTAATCCAACCCGCAACGAGTTGCCCCGAGCGCCCGATGTGCACCATTAATATTTTCGCCAGGGATCCCACTTCTTGCCAATGGCCGAGCAGCGCTTCCTTGACTCCGGCGACGTCGATAGCAAAATTTTGTAGTCCGAGCGCTACCGAAAGTTTCGGCACGAGCCACTGCTGCAGCCATTCGATAGCGGTCGGAATACTGTGAATTAAGACGACTAGTTGGGCTTGCATTGCTGGCAAAACGATCAATATTGATGCGCATCCAAGCACCAGCATCGCCAAGAACACCATAAGTACCGAGCCCGTGCGTGAAGCACCGAGGCGCTGCAATTTATCGACCGCGGGATCGCCTAAGTACGACAACAATAAGCTGACAAGAAACGGGGTAAGGACTGGGGCGAGGAGATAGATTAACCAGCCCGCTAAGACAAACGATGCGAGAATCAGCCACTTCTGTGAGTCGGATAACAACAAGAGTCTGGGCCTATTGTGGATTTAAGCGGAACACGGTTGGACTCACTGGGTCGGCGCTTAGCGTCTGCCCAAAGGAAATAATTTGCCGTAAGACGACCAATCCGCCCCGGACAGTTAGGTCGAATACAATCCCCTGCTCATCGACCCGCTCGACCATCAGCCGAGTGACGCTATCGATTGTCCGAAGGTAGCGTTCGACCCTGGCATAGTCCAACGCGGAGGTCAATCCATTGACGACGATCTGGACGGTGTCGGCTTGTAAATGCGTCGCCGGTGCCGCAAACCGTCGACCCAAAACATCGGCCAGCGATTCTGCTGCTTCGGCGACTAGCAACTCCACAAGATCACCTTGTTGCTCCCAATCGACGCTCTCGCCCTGCACTATCAAGCGCCATTCGGCTTCCCAAAGAGTCGGCACGACCTGGGTTAATAGGCAACTAAAAACGGACCGAACGCCGTAGCGTTGCGCACCCGCATGAAGTGCGCGACCGAGTTCTGCTGCGCTAGATGCGCCCGCCGCCGCGCTAGATTCCGCGATGTCCGCGAGCGGAAAAATCAGCGGGATGCCACGGGCGCTCGCGCGATTTTTCAGAACCCTGATGATGACGTTTTCGTCGTGGGCGCCAAGCAATCGACGTCCCGACTCGTCTTCAACCATCAGCCATACT
The DNA here is from genome assembly GCA_963854885.1 of Gammaproteobacteria bacterium. Lineage (GTDB taxonomy): Bacteria > Pseudomonadota > Gammaproteobacteria > UBA11873. The sequence goes on from CAWLAW010000080.1 coordinate 5,819, forward strand.
AAGGTGTCCGGTCGCTCTTTCCCCCACACGACTAATTGTCGCGAGCGCATTTCTTCGGCGAGCACCCGCGCGTCGAATTCCACACGCAAGACGAGGGTCCCGGCGCCTGCGGTCCGGCTTCGTGGGCGTTCGTATCCGAACTGCTGGACGAGACGTTGCGCATGCCTAATCACAGCGCGTGCTCGTTTTGTGCGTGCCACAGCGCTACTGCCGGTTAGTTTGATGATGACAGCCTCAAGCGCCTTTGCTACGCCGCGTTTGAACTCCGTATCAGAACGATCTGCTACCGGGACGCGAGCGCTGTTTAAATCGACAACGTCGCCCGCGACGGCAGTCAAACTACTGAGTGCCAGAGTGGCGCACAAGACAACGGGTGCTAGATTCATTCGTGAACGCTATGCGAAAGCGAATTATCAAGTCAAGAGCGGGATCACCAAACGGCCGAGATATCGCGCCAATGGTCGCGCCGCGAATATTACGTCAAAATGGCGATCTCGCATCTAACCGAACTACTCATGTCAAACGAAACTAGCAAACCGCTAACCTACCGCGACGCGGGGGTTGATATTGACGAAGGCGCAGCCCTCGTCGAAAAAATAAAACCGGCGATAAAACGCACGCATCGAAGCGGTGTCGCAAGCGATATTGGTGGTTTTGGCGGGCTATTTGCGCTCGCCGAGTGTGGCTATCGGGATCCGATTTTGGTCTCCGCGACCGACGGCGTCGGTACCAAACTTAAGCTAGCTATCGAGTTACAAAAGCATTCTACCGTTGGCATCGATCTGGTCGCGATGTGTGCTAACGACATCATCGTCCAAGGCGCTGAACCCTTGTTTTTCCTTGATTATTTTGCCAGCGGAAAACTTGACGTCGAATCGGCCAGCGAGATCATCGGCGGCATCGCACGAGGTTGCGAAATTGCTGGCGCCGCGTTACTAGGCGGCGAAACTGCAGAAATGCCAGACATGTATGCAGCCAGCGATTACGACCTGGCGGGTTTTTGCGTCGGCGCGGTCGAGCGCGATAAGTTGATTGACATGAGTCGAGTTAAGGTCGGCGATAAAATTCTTGGTCTCGCCTCAAGCGGCCTACATTCGAATGGTTACTCTTTAGTGCGACGCATATTGCGGGATAAAGATATTTCGTTGTCGGATGAAGTTGCCGGCACCCCGTTAGCTACGGTACTCCTCGAACCGACACGAATTTATGTTAAAGCGTTACTTTCGGTCGTTCGAAACCACGATATTCATGGCTTAGCACATATTACTGGTGGCGGACTAAGCGAAAATATACCTCGGGTGTTACCGCCAGGTACAGTCGCAAACGTCGATCTAGACGCTTGGGAGGTTCCAGCCGTGTTTAAGTGGTTAGCGAAAACGGGCCCTATCGAAGGTTCGGAACTTTTGCGCACGTTCAATTGTGGGATCGGTATGGCTGTGATAGCGCCCCCAGACTCTGTTCATGCGGTTAGCACCGCTTTGACGAGAGCAGGTGAAACCGTTTTCGAGATCGGCGAAATTGGCGCCGGCCCGAAATGCCAAGTCAACTATTTCGGTAGGCTGTCGCTAGATTAATCTCCACCACCGCGGGGGCCGATGTTCACCCGGCATCGTCTGCACCATCATTATTGCGTTTTATCGTTCTCGCAATCGCGGTTAAAAATCCGCGCAGAATTTGCGTCTCAGTGTGGCGCATATTCGCACCGTTGAGCATTCTTCGCACCCGCCGCTCAAGTAATCGGGGATCGGCGGGTTTAAAATAACCAACGCTTTCCATTGACGTCATTAAGTGTCCATGAAGTTGCTCTAGGGTCTCATTGTTAGCGATCGGATCAGCATCGGTCGGCTGCTCCGCCCTCCTCGAGTCCGTCGATGCTGCGATAAACGCGTTACGCGCTTCGTAAACACAAATTTGTACTGCCTGCGACAGATTGAGTGAATTGAAATCGGGTTCCGTCGGGATCCTAATGGCATGCTGGCAGCGATCGAGCTCAGCGTTGCTGAGACCCGATTGTTCCCGCCCAAAGACAAAAGCCACGGGCCCACGAGCCATCGCGTTAACCGCTTTCGCTGCCGCCTCGTGCGGGGATAGTACTGGCCACTCCAAGTGACGATCGCGTGCAGTTGTTCCGAAAACAACCTCACAGCCGACTAAAGCCTCCTCGAGAGAATTCACCACATGAGCGTTCTCCAGCAAATCATCCGCACCAGACGCCATCGCGGTCGCCGCTGCAGCGGGAAATTGCTTTGGCGACACGAGCGCCAATTGATTCACACCCATGGCTTTCATGGCGCGAGCGCTGGCACCTATATTCCCAGGGTGGGATGTGCCAACGAGGACAATACGCATGGCGCCTAAAAGCGGAATAGAAGATTCCGCAGAACCGGTATCAGTTGATTGTGTCACCTTTATCGTCCGTATCCGTTACTATGAATTGCCATTTTAACCACGACACCCAACCATGCACCCTATGCTGAACATTGCCGTACGCGCTGCGCGCCGCGCCGGCACAATAATAAACCGCGCATTGAATCGACTCGGCGATATCCGAATCGATCCGAAGGGGCATCGAGACTACGTAACAGAGATCGATCGCGAAGCGGAAAATGCCATTATCCAGACGCTCATGCAAGCCTATCCCAGCCACGCAATTGTTACCGAGGAATCCGGGGAACAAGGCAGCAGTGATTATGTGTGGGTGATCGATCCGCTGGATAGCAGGATGAACTTTATCCACGGCTACCCGCAGTTTGCAGTCTCTGTTGCGTTAAAAGTTCGCGGCGAACTCGACCAAGCCGTCATATTCGACCCAGTACGAGATGAGCTATTTACCGCTTCAAAAGGCGTTGGTGCCCAGCTAAACAATCGTCGATTGCGCGTCAGCGATTGTCAGGAGTTAAATCAGGCAATGTTAGCAACCGGTTTTCCGATGCGCGATCCCCGCGCGTTGAAGGGGTACATGCCAACGTTGAATGCGCTACT
>CAWLAW010000081.1:0-8763 GCA_963854885.1 Gammaproteobacteria bacterium
GCCCCGGATTGATGAGGACGGTTGCGACAGATGGTCATCGATTAGCCTTGTGCGACCGACCGGTGGAAACTAATGATAGTGAGTCGCGGCAGATCATCGTGCCACGCAAAGGCGTCGTAGAGATCACCAGAATGTTAGGAAACGCAGACGACAAGCTGGATGTCACCGTCGGAAGTAATCACCTTAAAGTCACCACAGACAACCAGGAATTAACGACGAAACTCGTCGATGGGCGATTTCCAGACTACGAACGTGTCATACCCCGCGCAGGTGAAAAACGCGTGTTTGCTGACAGAGAAGTCCTGAAAGCCGGACTCGCACGGGCGTCAATTCTATCCAATGAAAAATTTCGTGGTGTTCGAGTCGTGTTGAGTAACAATCAGTTAAAAGCGATTGCACATAATCCCGAACAAGAGGAGGCGGAAGAAGATATAGAGGTAGAATACGACGGTGATGAAATGGAAATAGGGTTTAATGTATCTTACCTACTCGATGTCTTATCTGTACTCAAATGCGAAAAAGTGAGAGTAGACTTCATCGACTCGAATAGCTCCTGCTTAATCCATGATCCAGATGACGAGTTGGCACGTTACGTCATTATGCCGATGAGATTGTAGGACAGAGGGTCTTTTTGCGGTGCAGCTGACCGCGCTATCCATCCAAAATGTTCGCCGAATACGAGAAGCAGCGCTCGATCCGTCAGTGGCGCTCAATCTAGTCGTCGGTGCAAATGGGAGTGGTAAAACCAGCCTATTGGAATCCGTCCATTTTCTGGCTTCTGCGCGCTCTTTTCGAACGACGCGTACAAGAGATGTTATTTCTCATGGCGAGAATACTCTCGTTATCAGCGGAGAATTCCACGATTCACAGCAACGTGCCAATCGGGTTGGGATTGAAAAGTCATCGTCCCAGACCCGTTTAAGGTTAAACGGAGAGGCGATACTTGTTGCATCGCAACTAGCGAGACTCATGCCAGTGCTGAATTTCAATTCAGAATCGTTTTTACTGTTAAGCGGCGGTCCTTCAGTCAGACGCTCGTTGCTTGATCGATTATTGTTCCACGTGGAACACGACTATCTGGCCTGTCTAAAACGATATTACCGATCATTAAAACAACGCAATGCGCTTTTGCGTTCGCGCGGGCCAACGAAGGAGATAAGAGCGTGGGACGAACAAATCGGAGACGAGGTTGATAATCTTGACCGGTGGCGATCGAACTGTGTCGACACAATCAATAGGTACTTAGAAGACTCACCAGTATCCAAAGTAATTGGTGAACTTCGACTTAACTATTATCGTGGCTGGAGCGTAGAGAAAAATTTTTCGGATATGCTCCTCGACAACCTCGAAAAGGATCGAGACGCCGGTCTTACTACCGCCGGTCCACATCGAGCGGAAATCCGCTTCAAATTAGACGACAAATTAGCGAAATCGATCGTCTCAAGAGGCCAAGGAAAGCTTATAATAGCCGCAATCGTAGGTGCTCAATCGGAGTACCTTTGTGAACACGGTAGCGAACGGCCTATTTTACTAGTAGACGACCTTGCGTCCGAATTGGACCGCAATGCGCGAAAAATCGCGGTGGAAGCATTAATACGCACGTCATCACAAGTGTTCTTTACCGCCATTGAGGCGGCAGATTTACCGAGAGAGTTGTCTGAAGCTGCCAAAATGTTCCACGTGGAACATGGGAAAATCCTGCCTAACTCGGCGGCGGTATAAGGGCGATTAGGAGCGAAATATGGCTGACGAAAAGAAATACGATTCCTCGAACATCAAAGTTCTGAAAGGGCTAGACGCCGTCAGGAAACGACCCGGAATGTATATCGGTGATACCGATGACGGCACAGGGTTGCACCATATGGTGTTCGAAGTCGTCGACAATAGTGTTGATGAGGCGCTCGCCGGCCATTGTTCAGTCATCGACGTAAAGATAAAAGCCGACAACGCGGTGACTGTTATCGATAATGGACGGGGCATCCCTGTCGATTTTCACGAAGAAGAGAATGCTTCCGCCGCGGAAGTCATCATGACCACACTTCATGCCGGCGGTAAGTTTGACGACGATTCCTATAAAGTTTCTGGTGGGCTGCACGGTGTTGGTGTGTCGGTTGTGAATGCACTGTCTGAACAGTTACACCTGAAGATATCTCGAGACGGATCCGTTTGGGAGCAAAATTACCAAGAAGGAGTGCCAACGGGTCAGTTGGCGGCCACAGGAGAGAGTGATGAAAATGGCACGGAAATCACTTTCGTTCCGAGCGAAGCAGTCTTCAAAAACATCGAATTTCATTATGACATTCTAGCCAGCCGTCTGCGTGAATTGTCATTTCTAAATTCAGGGCTGCAAATAAACCTCTCCGATGAAAGAACACAGAAATCCGATACATTTGAGTACCAAGGTGGAATAGCCGCTTTTGTCGGGCACTTAAATCGTACCAAAACACCGCTACACGAAGGCGTTATTCATCTTACCGACGACCGAGAGGGGGTTGGCGTAGAGCTCGCCTTGCAATGGAACGATTCCTATCAGGAAAATATCTTTTGTTACACCAATAACATTCCACAGCGTGATGGGGGGACCCACCTTGCGGGATTTCGCTCGGCGCTGACTCGGACGCTAAATACGTTTATCGATAAACAAGGTTTAGCGGCGAAGAATAAAGTCACTGTTACGGGCGAGGATGTGCGCGAGGGACTAACCGGCGTTCTGTCCGTAAAAGTTCCCGATCCAAAATTTTCGTCACAAACAAAAGAGAAACTCGTGTCGAGCGAGGTTAAAGGTGCCGTGGAATCGGTTCTCGCCGAACATTTAAATTCATTTTTACTTGAACGGCCGCAGGATGCGAAAGCTGTACTAGCGAAGATAATCGATGCGGCACGGGCTCGCGAAGCCGCACGCAAAGCGCGCGAATTAACCCGCCGTAAAACCGCCCTCGATGTCGCTGGGTTACCTGGAAAACTCGCAGACTGCCAAGAAAAGGATCCGGCGAAGTGTGAATTATTTATAGTCGAGGGTGATTCTGCCGGGGGTTCCGCAAAACAAGGTCGTCATCGGAAATATCAAGCGGTCCTCCCATTAAAGGGCAAAATCCTTAATGTTGAGAAAGCACGGTTCGACAAAATGCTATCCTCCACAGAAGTTGCCACTCTCATCACTGCGTTGGGTTGTGGAATAGGCGCAGATGAATACGATCCGGCGCGTCTCAGATATCACCGAATTATTATCATGACGGATGCTGATGTGGATGGTTCTCACATTAGGACGTTACTATTGACCTTCTTTTTCAGACAAATGCCCGAATTAATAGAGCGCGGCCACGTGTACATCGCGCAGCCGCCGCTATTCAAAGTAAAGAAAGGGAAACAGGAGCGATATTTAAAGGACGAATTGGAGCTAGACGAGTACGTCATGGAATTGACGATCCAAGATGTTACCTTTGAAGTAGACAATAAAATTTTAGAAAACAACAGCTTGAACGAACTATCTGAACAATATCTTGCACTAAATGAAACGACCGTTCGGTTGAGTCGCCGCTATGATCCGCTGATATTGCAAGCAATGCGTCGGATCGCACCACTATCCCAACCAGAGAACGTTAGCGTTGAGCAGTTAGAACTGTGGGCCACCGAGCTGACGGAAACGCTTGTGACACGTTCGGATAACACTGTCGGATTCGCGGGTCGCGTCGAGTATCAACAGCCAGATAGTTGGACCATTTGCATGAGCATTTCTCTACACGGCCTAGATACGGAGCACCGATTCAGCCGCGAATTCTTCTCCTCTGGCGAATATCGCAGGCTATCGACTATGGGAGAGATATTGGACTCCCCGAAATCGTCATTGATCGTCCATCGCGGCGATCATCAGCATAAAGTAGATTCGCTGCGCCAAGGGTTCGAATGGTTACTCCAAGATACGCGCAAAACCGTACACGTGCAGCGTTATAAAGGATTAGGCGAAATGAATCCAGAACAGTTGTGGGATACAACGATGGATGCCGAGACAAGAAATCTCATGCAAGTCCAGATTGAGGATGCCGTCGGAGCGGACCAAATATTTTCTACTCTTATGGGTGACCATGTGGAGCCTCGACGGATCTTTATCGAGGAACACGCCTTGTCGGTCACGAATTTAGATACTTAAAATGGAATTATGCGGCCGCAATAACCCAAACTACGACGCGTTTAGCGCCGCCTAATCGGAGCGTCTGAGCCATCGCGGATACGGTTGCTCCGGTCGTAATCACATCGTCGAATATAATCGCCACATCGACGTTAACCGGGTGATGCAGCGCAAAGGCACCGCGAATATTCTTCCGGCGCGTTGCCGCATCTAGTCTTGATTGAGCTCGACCTGCCCTAGGTTTGTAAACACTTACTACGTCGATAGGTAAGTATAAATGTCGCCTAACGGGCAAGCAGAGCTCAACCGCCTGATTAAACCCCCGTCGCAGCATGCGCCCATGAGCGAGCGGCACGGGATACAACGCGGCGCTATCCAGATGGAGGTCAATGTGTTCAAACTGCCCTGCGGCGAGCCTGCCAAGCAAGCGTGCGCAGGCGATATCGCGACCAAATTTCACTTGATGTATTAATTGCCTGATCGGGTAGGCGAAATTAAAGCACGCAACAACTTCGTCGATATGGGCTAACTTTTTCCGCCACGGCGTATTCCGCCAGGGTAGATCTTGCGTACACCCTTCACATAGACCATCAACCGCCGAACGCGAGCCGCACAACCAACAGGAACCAAGTCGCGGCACCTCTGTGCAGTGAACAAAACTTAACCAGTTGTATCGTTTCGGCCTATCAACTAAAGTTGACGACTTCGATCGCATCTTGCGCATTCGACTTCCTTATCGAAATAACAAACGTCCTTTGGAGACCAACCCTATGGCATCTGTTGTGCCCTCGCAAGTAAACGCTGAACTTTTGGACGTCCGCGCCACCGAGCTGTGGACGGTCGAACAGGTTGTCGACTTATTGGAGCTTCCACTCAACGATCTGCTGTTTCGGGCCCATACGACGCACCGCGCAAACTTCAATCCGAACGAAGTCCAGCTCAGCACGTTACTCAATATAAAATCCGGCGGTTGCCCGGAAGACTGCGCGTATTGCCCGCAAAGTGTTCGTTACGACACCGGCGTGGAATCAGAGGCATTACTCGACCGGCAAGCCGTCCAAATCGCGGCTCAGAGAGCGAAAGACAATGGCGCGACGAGATTTTGTATGGGCGCGGCCTGGCGGTCACCTAAAGATCGTGATCTAGATAAAGTAATCGATTTAATCGAGGTGGTTAAAGACCTGGGTATGGAATCGTGCGTGACCTTGGGCATGCTTAAGTCAGAACAAGCCAAGAAGCTTAAACACGCGGGTCTCGATTATTACAATCACAACCTGGATACTTCTCCCGAGTTTTACGGCGAAATAATCACCACACGAACTTACGCCGATCGACTAGAGACCTTAGACTATGTACGGGATGCAGGAATCAACGTTTGTTCGGGGGGAATTATTGGTATGGGAGAATCGACCGTCGACCGCGCCGGGCTGCTCGCTAATTTAGCGAATTTACCGGAACCACCGCAAAGCGTACCCATAAATTTACTGGTTAAAGTCGATGGCACGCCGCTCGACGACGCATCAAATATCGACGCTTTGGAAATGGTCCGAATGGTTGCAGCCGCCCGTGTCATGATGCCTCAATCCTACGTGCGTCTATCTGCCGGTAGGGAAGAAATGAATGAAGAGGCCCAAGCACTGTGCTTTTTCGCCGGCGCTAATTCAATTTTCTACGGTGAACAACTGCTTACAACACCAAATCCTGCCGCCGACGCCGATCGCGCTTTATTTAAAAAATTGGGCTTAACCCCTAGTACGAACTAACTAAGGCCGCGTTTCCAATGAACGCCCTACAACAACGCCTGTCATCGATCCTAGAAGAGTCGATCCGCAACAATCGCCTGCGTACTTTAGACGCGCTTGAAACCGCACAAGGGCGCGAAATCATCGTCAACAATCAGACGTTCATAAATTTCTCCAGTAACGACTATTTGGGTTTAAGCGCGCACCGAAGCCTCGGTGAAGCGGCTATAACCGCTGCGCGACAACACGGGGTAGGTAGTGGCGCGTCAGCATTGTTGTCCGGACGAAGCACCGTCCACGCCGAATTAGAAAAGCGCCTAGCAACTTTTTTACGCCGAGACCGTGCGTTGCTGTTCTCGTCTGGATATATGGCAAACCTTGGGGTGATAAACGCCCTCGTTCAACGCAGCGACCATATATTCTCCGACGAGCTCAACCATGCCTCTTTGATCGATGCGATTGGACTCACGAAAGCAAAGGTCGCGCGCTATCCGCATGCGAATATGCGCGCTTTAGAAACCGCTCTGGAAAATTCCGATAACCAGCACAAATGGATTGTAACGGACACGCTTTTCAGCATGGACGGTGATCTCGCACCATTGCGCGAAATCGCATTCCTAGCAAAGCGCTATAACGCCATTCTGATCGCTGATGATGCGCACGGCTTCGGTGTCCTGGATTCCGGTCGTGGCGCGGCGGCAGCGTGCAAACTGGACGAACACCAAATGCCAATTCAGATCGTTACATTTGGCAAAGCCCTAGGTACTTCTGGAGCCGCTGTGGTTGGAAGTGACGATCTAATTAATGCCATCATTCAGCGCGGGCGAACATTTATTTACGACACAGCACCCCCGCCTATGATAGCTGCGGCCACGATCGCCGCGCTACAAATCGTCGCAACAGATGCAACTATCCATGAGCGCCTAGCATCGAATATCACAAGGTTTCGTGCGCAATGCGAAAACCTCCCGCTACTGGAATCGAATACGCCGATACAACCAGTAATTGTTGGTCGTGAAACCGACGCGCTCCGGATTGCCCAAACGTTAAGAGACTCGGGCTTCTACGTCAGGGCGATCAGACCCCCGACGGTGCCCGAAGGTTCTGCTCGCCTGCGAATTTGTTTAAGTTCAGCACATTTGGCCGAGGATATAGACGCTTTAGCCGCCGCGCTGAAAAGCGCCTTTGTCGGACTCGCTTGATGAGCGAACAACGAAATTACGCGGTGGACGTAAAATCGGCGAAGCGGAGATTTAGCAACGCTGCACTTAGCTACGACGAGCATGCGGTGGTCCAGCGACTCGTCGCAAATAACCTACTCGAGACGTTGGACATCATTAAAATCAAACCCCAGCGCGTCCTCGACCTCGGAGCGGGAACCGGCGACGCAGCGCGCCTGTTGGCACGGCGCTACCCCCGATCGACCATAACCTTGCTCGACATTGCTTTACCCATGTTGACTCACGCGCGTAGCAAAGCGCCCCGATGGCGATCCCGGCAGCACTATGTTTGTGCTTACGCACAACTGCTACCGCTAGCCGACGATTCAATCGATCTGATTTTCGCCAATTTAGTATTCCATTGGTGTAACGACTTGGACAGCGTTTTCAACGAATGCAATAGGGTCTTAAAACCTGGCGGGTTGATCCTATTTTCAAGCTTAGGACCAGACACGCTGCGAGAATTGCGCGATGCGTGGTCAGGCGTAGATGCGGCGCCCCACGTGCATATGTTTATCGACATGCATGACGTCGGAGACGCGTTAATCCGTGCTAGTTTCACCGGCCCAATCCTTGAATGCGACAAAATAACGGTGCACTACGACGACGTTAACGCACTAATTCGTGACATACGGGGGCTAGGTGCGGGAAATTCGCTCCAGGGACGCATGAGAACTCTCGGATCGCCGCGCGTTTTCAAACGAATGGTGGAACAATATGAAATTCATCGGTCAGGACAAAAATTACCGGCGACAATCGAAGTCGTCTACGCTCACGCTTGGTGTGCCGAACAAGGTGCAAGATTACAAGATGGTAGTACGGTCGCGACTTTTCCTTTTTCTGAAATAAAACGTCGTTAGCGATGAGCGGCATTTTCATTACCGGAACCGACACTGAAGTCGGAAAAACAGTGATTACGGCGGGGCTACTAATAACGGCGCGTCGATGCGCTAAAACGGCTATTGGAATGAAGCCAGTAGCCAGTGGAGCTGTTCACACCAAAGCAGGGTTGCGCAATGACGATGCAACGACACTACTCGACCAATCTCGTCCACAACTCGATTACGCCACACACAACCCTTTCGCTTTCGAGCTTCCCGCATCACCTAACATTGCGGCGTTGAAAGCCGATGCGACTGTTTCACTCGACATACTCAATGCCGCGTTCACGCGTTGTAGCGCAGTAGCAGACATTGTCTTGGTCGAGGGCGTCGGCGGTTGGCGCGTGCCGTTAAGCAATACGTTGCAAACCGTCGATCTGGTGCGGAACCTAAATTTGCCCGTAATCCTTGTCGTGGGAATGCGATTGGGTTGTATTAATCATGCATTATTAAGCATCGAGGCGATTAAATTCGACGGTATCGAACTATTGGGCTGGATCGCAAACTCCATCGACCGCCGCTACGAATATCACCGCGAGACGATGGAAACGTTGTTAGAGCGAATAGACGCTCCCTTGTTAGGGTGTGTCGAATGGCACGACAAAGCGGTCGATCTCGAACGAGTCGCGGATGCTGTAGGGCAGGGTACATCCCGATTTTGGACGTGACCTGAATTGCTGATAACGCCTAACAGATCCTATTAGCGATGATTAGGCAACTGCCGGCAGGACAGGACTGCGACGCGAGATGGGTCATTCAGCCGACCCGCTAGAGGCCTCGGCACGAGGCTAAAA
>CAWLAW010000082.1:0-8722 GCA_963854885.1 Gammaproteobacteria bacterium
GGTCGCTTGAAGCAACACAAACGTCGGCTTACTGGTGGTGAACCGTCGTTTCACATTGCGGCAGGCGTGACGTTAGAAAAAACACGGTTACGTGTCAGGCTCCAGGCGATCGGCAGATGCCGTCATTGCTTCTAAAGTATAAGCGTTTTCCGCGCCTTGCATTTCACTGAACACACTTTCGACTTCTTCCCGAAATGGTTCCGTGAACGCAGCATGAAGCACCTGAAGTCCGGCACGTAAACAGTATGGGTACGGTTGAGCGCCGTTCGCGTCCAACTTCGTTAAGCGAGACGTTTAACCTCGCAATCGAAGCGTATCGACTCGACTCACAGATTAAAAAAACGGCTAGCGAATAGGTATACTGTGACCAGACTCCATCTCGTTACGTGAAGAATTCTGTTATGACGACTCATCGACGACTTTTTCTGAAAGGTGCTGTCTCTGTTGCCGCTTTAGTGCCGGCTGGCGCTTCTGCCGCCAGCACTACGACCGCGCAATACAGCTTACCTCCGATCACCACCACCGGTAGTAATTTTAAGTTCGAAAACTGGGTCCGGCTTCGAGACGAGTTCGATTTGGACTATAACTGGCTCAATTTTGCCGGATTCTTGTTAGCCTCTCGACCGCGCATGGTTGAAGCAGCGATCGAACATCACCGCCGCGAACTCAAGCGTAACCCGGTCAATTATCTGCGCGAAGGCTACGGCTATGAGGATGAGGCGCGTAAGTGGGCCGGTAAGTATTTCGGCGTTACGCCGGAGCAGGTCGCACTCACGGACAGCACCACCATGGGCTTGGCAACGCTGTACAACAATATCAGCATTAACGCTGGCCAAGAGGTACTTTCAACCGAGCACGAACATTATTCGTCAATCACGTCGTTGAAATATCGATCCGAACGCGAAGGATTTCGCGTCAATACCATTCGACTCTACGACAAACCGCAAGATGCATCCACAGCGGAGATGCTCGAGCGACTGCGCAAAAATATTAATCCACGAACCCGAGTACTGGCGCTGACGTGGGTGCATTCCGGCAGTAGCGTTAAATTGCCGATAGCGGCTGTTGGAAAGCTCGTTAAAGAGATCAATTCAACCCGCAGTGAAGAAAATCGTATTCTGTACTGTGTCGACGGAGTGCACGGCTTTGGCGTAGAGAACACAAACTTCGACGAGATCGGTTGCGATTTTTTCGTCGCCGGCACCCATAAATGGATGTTTGGCCCTAGTGGCACAGGCATTATGGTCAGCCGCGATAGCGAACTCAAAAATTTAACGCCGACGATACCACCGTTCAATTTCAGCCAGGCGAAAAATTTTGGCGCGCAGATGACGCCCGGCGGATTCCATAGCTTCGAACACCGATGGGCGTTGCCGAAAGCGTTTGAATTTCATTTGCTCTTGGGCAAGCACAATGTGCATGAACGTATTCATTTTCTGAATAGATATTTGAAGGAGCGTTTAAACGATATTAAAGGGGTCGAACGAGTAACGCCCATGAGCTCAGAGTTGTCTGCTGGATTTACTTTCTTTCGCGTTGCCTCGAAGGCGCCAGAGGAAGTACAGAAGATTATGTATGATCGCAACATCATCGTTAGCCCAGCCGATCGCGATGCCGGACAGGTTGTGCGTATGGCTGCCGGGGTACTAAATTCGACCCGAGAGATAGATAGAGTAGTGGAAGTGCTACGTAAAATCGCCTAGCAGATTTCTTACGGACAGTGATAATCCCCACACAGCATACGAATTAGGTCCATCAGTGCTGTTTGAATGAGGCGGCTAATTAGCGACAAGGCCGCCACACGAAGTTAGACAGCATTAGCCCCTACCTGTTAATGCAACGGCTTTAACTTCGGGGCTAGCGCCTCTAGCGACCAGTAATTCGCATAGCAATTAGTTCTGGGTTTAATTGCTGACCATGTCGCGTACAAGCTCGTGCAACAACAATGTCCCCCGACCCAACTCCGCTGTGGCAAATCGCTCGTCACGGCCGTGCACGAGATGGACGTCTGCAAGTGCGAATCGCATCGGCATGAAGCCGTAGCAGGTAATGCCCTTAGCTCGAAATGTATTGCAGTCAGTAAAACCGGAAATGAAACTCGGCACGACGCGGGCGCCAGGATCGTACCGCGCGACGAGTGTACCGATGGCCCGGAAAAGTTCTGTGTCGATCGATGCGGCGTGTGACGTCGATGACAAGATGGTGCGCGTCGTGATCGCAACGTCGTCCATGGCGCGCTCGAGTTCGTCGATCACCGCATCAGGTGATTGACCCGGCAACAAACGCAAATCGATAACGGCCGAAGCACGGGCGGGTAAGACGTTTTCCTTCGGACTTCCGGTCAATGTCGTGATGGCAAGCGTATTACGCACCATCCGTGCGTTATTCGGGTTGCCCATGAATTCGTCGCGAAATCCCTCGTTCTCCAATGATTTGCGCAAATCCTGATAAGGTTCACGCTCGGCCGGCACCGTCGACACTGCGCTTGCGGCGAACACCGTCTGTACGGCATCGGTGACGACGATCGGAAACTCGAACTGTTCAAGTCGGGCCAACGCACGTATCAGTCTATGTGTCGCCGCCGCGCGTGAAGGTCTAGACCCATGCCCTTGCACACCTTCGGCGACGATTTCGAGCCACAAGGGCGCTTTCTGCGCAAACTCGACCCCGTAGCGGAACTTATTTTCGCCCAGCTGCAACATTACGCCGCCCTCGTTCAGCGCAAACTCAACGTCGGCGATCACGTCGAAATGATGATCGGCGATGAATCGTGCGCCTTTGCCGCCACCTTGCTCTTCGTCCGCCACCGCAAGGAGCACAACGTCGCGTTTCAGTGGAACCTCAAGCCGTTTCAAGAGCACGAAGGACAACACTTCCATTATGCCCGGCCCTTTATTGTCGAGACTGCCGCGGCCCCACAGGTAACCGTCTCGAACGACGCCCGCGAAAGGGTGTTCAGCCCACGCCTCGGCCTCGGCCGGTACGACGTCCATATGATGTACAAGCATGAATGCTTTCTTGCTACCGTCCCCGCGAAGCCGCGCATACACGTTCGCACGCCCGGGTGCGGCTTCGAAGCGGGTTGTTTGTATTCCTTCGTCATTTAAAAACGCTTCAAGGAAATCTACCGCTGCCGTTTCGTTGCCGGGCGGATTAGACGTATCGATTTGAATGTAACGTTGGGCGAGGCAAACCGCTTCGGCGGTTATCGACGCGAGGTCAATGCTAATCGCACGCGGGCACGGCGCAACACCTGATTGGGCGCTGACGCTTGAGACTTGTAATACAGAAATCGCCAGCCACAGAAGCATTAATACCAATTGTTTCAGGCGCCTCGAATTTGCTTTGTCCAATTGTCTCTCCCGGCAGATGATGCGAGTACAGTGCGTTCATGTTATCGCACTCGGGAATATCGTCGACCCCTTCGGCAACGTGCTCGCTGAGGCACCGCGCTACGAGGAGTCGCTGCTCATTGCCGAGGTCGAGTACGAGTCGGTACGGCGCGCGAGGATCCAGCTGCCGACCGTGCGCGACTCGAATCTGGCGCTCGTTCAGCGCGAGATTGCGCGCTTGGAACAAATCATCGGCGTCCCGACGAACGTGCGCGAAGATTGAGGTCGTCATGAAAGAGATCGAGCGGAGTTATCACAGCGACTAGATCCGCTTGTACTCAGTGTCCCCTAGCTTTGTGATTCCACGACGCGTAACGCTAATCGTGGGAATGATTACT
Source organism: Gammaproteobacteria bacterium (assembly GCA_963854885.1). Lineage (GTDB taxonomy): Bacteria > Pseudomonadota > Gammaproteobacteria > UBA11873. The sequence continues at coordinate 3,731 of CAWLAW010000082.1, forward strand.
TACCAAGCGTGTTTCTTCCCGCCGAGCGTTTGTGAGAAAAAGCCGCCGGTCGGGCCATCATCATCCAGCGTCGCCAACCATACAGCAGGTGCCGCGCCTTGTTCGACACTAAACGGCGCGTCTTCACCACCCATATCTGTTCTAGTAAGGCCGGGCGATGCCGAGTTCACTTTGATGTTCGTATTCGCCAATTCGTTCGCGAATTGGATGGTGAGAATATTCAACGCGCATTTCGAGGCACGATAACCCGGTGCCACCACCCCAAATTGTTCACTGCTATGATCAGTCATCGCTGCAAGCGAGCCCAAATCGCTAGACATATTTACGATGCGAGCAGCCGGTGCTTTCATTAGCATTGGCAGAAAGGCTTGAATGGTCGCAAACGCGCCAAAAAAATTCGTCTCAAAACTCGCACGTAAGTTATCTAACGAGAGTTCGCTCGCTGGTGTAGCAAAATCTAGCAATACCCCCGCATTATTAACCAGCACGTCAAGCTGCTTATGTTGCGCGCTCAGCATCTTGAAAGCAGTTTGGATACTGCTTGATTGGGACACATCCATTTCGAGTGGTGACGCCTCCACTCCCCGCGCAGCCAGGGCAGATACCGTTTCGTTAGCTTTGACCAAATTCCGGCAAGCGGCAAAAATATGGAATCCATTACTTCCGAGCTGCTTTGAAATTTCAAAACCTAAGCCTCTATTGGCTCCCGTGACTAGCGCCGTTTTCATGCAAATCTCCATCGCATTTTCGTATTACAAATTTGTAATTTTCGTTCACAAAGCATGATACGCCTAACAAGACAGTCGAGCCGCGGATTCGCACGACGCCCCCTTCGCGCGATTACTGTCAGGTGGAACTAATTGACCCGGAGATTAACGATGCAGCGCCGAAGGTCGCCTTTTGGTAGTTCGCGCTCGTTTTCGTTGCTCCGGCGACGGTCTGCTTAGAAGCGGCGAGCCAGCAGCTAGCTTCTTTCTGTTTTTGCTTTTAGTCCCACCCGCAGTACTATTCCTAGCGCACGTGTTGGTATTGTTGAACTCAAATATTTTATTCGACCTATCCGTATCTACGCTTAGGCACGCTAAAAATAAATCGGTGTTTTGCGAGGTCGCAACTATGAATTGGGAACTGATTGGCGCCGTTGCAGAAGTCGCTGGTGCTTTGGCGGTAGTCATTTCTCTTATATTTCTGCGTCTGGAGATTCGTAGTAGTCGAAGATCCACGGAGTCCGCGTCTGTCGATGCTCTAGCAGTGGGCTTCAATTCGTGGAACGCACAACTTACGAGCGATCCCGTATTTTTCGAGATGTTCTACTCTATACTTTCCGATCCTGATAGCGCTCGGGCAATGGACAAAGCGAGGTTCTTGTATATGTTTCAATCACTCGCGAATCATCTAAGCACAGTAAAAAATATTACGAAACGGGTGCTCTCCCTCGCGAGGAATGGGAAGTATATGGCGAGGGGGTCGCACAGTTGTTTAATACCGAAGGTGGGCAATGGGCGTTAGACAATATTGCAACATCACCCTCGCTGCTCGCCGAAATTCGTAAATTTAAAGGAACTCGAATGAACGACGGCATATTGGGCTTGTAGAATGACTTCCATGCGCGCACCTAGCCCGCGACGGTTATATCGCGCCCCTTGATCGCAATAAACTAGTTGTGTTGCGTTTGCCGATCGAACGTGTCTTCATGGCCGAAAGCGCCAGCAGCCCGGCCCGGTGGGTAGGTCCGCTAACTGGGATATCTTTTATTTCGTGTTCTACTTCATGCTAGACCCTCGCCGGATGCTAGTGCTAAGGAGCGTATTTTTTGGGTAGTGGATCGGTCTGGCACCGAAGGCCGAAAAGGTGCTGAGGCAAACGACCGGGCGAGAACAAATCACCGTCGCGGTGTGCATGTACGTCGGTTACTTGATGCTGATGTTCTGCCGCACAGCTTTTACCACGGTGAGCCCAGCGCTCGTCGAGGATCCAGGGCTGTCCCTGACGACGACCGATATTGGAGACATTCTCGGCTATGCAGCGCTCGGCAGTTTGGTCGGCAAGCTGCTCACCGGCTTCGTCGCCGACCGTTTTGGCGGGCGACTCACGCTCCTTCTGGCGCTAGGGGTGGTGGCCTCGTTGACACTCGCCATGGGCTACTTGGCCAGCTTCTTTGCTTTCGCGCTCTGCATTTTTTCTCTCCAGTTGGTGCGAGCCGGCGGTTGGCCAGCCCTGACTAAGCTGATCGGCCAGTGGATCCCAGCGGCCAACTACGGGCGTACCTGGGGGATACTCTCGACCGCCTCGCGGGCCGGTGTCGTGATCTCCTCGCTGCTACTTGGACTGCTTCTCATCTACGCCCTCGGCGAAGTCAATCAAGACACGCTCGTTGTGCAACATCCAGGCGGCTGGCGTTGGGTGCCTGTCGCCGCGGGGTGCTTGGGCTTGCTGGCTGTGCTCGCGCTGTGGTGGTGGTTCCCGAAGCTGCCCGCGTCAGCACTGTCCAAAGCTGCAGATCCCAAGCCGTTGGAACTTCTCGCCACCGTGCGCTTCTTCGCCAAAGCCCAACGGTTCTGGTTGATCTGCGCGAGCGTCATGTGCACCACCATGCTCATGGCGCTGGTCAGTTTTACTGGGCTCTACCTGGCGCAGAGCTTCGAGATTTCGGCCGGCAAGGCTGCGACTGCAGCCACGGTATTTCCATTCGGCTGCCTGATAGCCGTGTTGCTTGTGGGCTTCATTTACGACCGCCTGACCCGCAAGCAGCGCATCTATTTCATCGGAGCGAGCCTGGGATTAGCGTGTCTGTGTATCGCTGGGCTGATCTGGATCACCGAGGCGCCCTACGACTCGAGCCTCCGTTTCAGCGTGGCCCTGTCACTGATCCTCCTCGTCGGGGTTTGTGTCGCCCCAGCTTACTACCTGCCAATGAGCGTGTTCTCGGTTGAGTTTGGTGGCCTGCGCTCGGGGGTACTCGTCGGGTTTATCGACGCCACGGGCTACGCTGCGGAGGCTGCCTTCATGCCTTACGCTGGGCGTCTCGCAGATCAGCCGGGAGGCTGGACGCACTTCATGTGGCTCTTGTTAGTGATTGCTTGCGTCGGGCTCGTCTCCACAATCATGTTTCTCTACAGCGACCACCGTGCACACCAGGGTCCTGGCAATACGCCGATCCTCTAATCGTCACGGCAGGGTCGCTAAGTGATTGGGAAAACGGTGGTGGCCATCTTCACAGCGCTGTCGCTGGCGCTATACTTTCGCACTTTGCTGGCCTGCGGATTCCACTGCCTCGTACAACCCAACCTTCGCCTTCATGTAGGTTTGCTTTAAGACGACTTTACTGCCTTCGAACCGGAGCAAGTCGAGTCCGGAAATTACCATCGGTTCGCCTTCCATTTCCAGATATAGACGCCAACTACTCATCACTTTATCGGCGTCACTATCGATGAAAGTATCATCTTCATCGAATCGAATCGTGCCGAAACGGCCGCTAAATAGTCCCTCGAAAGATTTTCGAATGGCGGACTTACCGTTGCATATTTTTCCGTGGAATTCTTCGTAGACAGCGTCTTCTGTAAAGAAAGACATGATTCCGTCGACATCTGCACGATTAAATGCGCCAAGGAAATCATATGACAGCTCTTTTAGTTCTGAGTATCGGTCTCGCATAATCAACCCGTTTTGGATGTTTCTAGACGGCTATTTATATGGCACCCAGTGCTTGTACGCAAACCCCTAATAAGCGAATTATTGGTCCTTGTATGGGATTCAGTTGAACTATTACCGGATCTCGGTCACCAAAGCCGCCAGAGGGGAATCGAAGCAGGCCTTTACTTCCGCTATTTGTGTTGCTAAAACGTCTAAGTCGTTAACTTAACGCACAATAGGAGCGAATCGCAGTCCCGTGAAGCCGAAGTATAAACTCCAGAGTCTTGATGTTCGAACCGTTCTAGTTTGCCTCGCATTGCTGTCGGCCAGTACCGTCTTCGCCGACGAAAAAGCATTAAATGGTCGGTGGGCACTTGATAAGCGCAACTCCGAGAACCTGGCAAGCCAGCTCGACGAACTCAAGCGCGAACTTCGCGATTTCTCTTACGAACACGGTAAAATTGGCGATCCGGATAAGCCAGATCCGTTTACCAGTCGGCGTCAATTAAGCGACAAAGAATGGGAAACGAAACGCAACGGCGGGGTCGGCAAACCCAGCGTCATTGTGCAACAAATGGTCGACGCTAAGTCGCTGAAAGTTTATGTGTCAGAGCAGATCATCGTTGCCTACGATGGAAAAATCAGGAGAAGAATCAGTCCAAACCCGAACGGCCGCGTCCATTCCGCAACCGGGGCAGGCACATCGACCGACTCGATTGGACAAACGATGGCCTACCTCGAGGCAGATGCGGTAGTGATTGAAACTCGAACGAACAGCGCGGAACGGCTGTTTGAACGTTTCGAGTTAACCAAGAACGATCAATTAAAATTGACAACCGAACTTCACAATCCAGAATGGAAACATAGTGTCGAGTTCGTGCGTTTCTACGATCGCGCCGAATAATAGCCGCCGATTCGGTCCGCGCGCGTTTTCCTCCCATCGCGAGATACTCTCTGCACCCTCCGCCCAATAACGACTAGTCGCGCGCGTTGCGCTAAACTTTACTCGAGTCGCAGCGGTCGGATGCGTTTGCGGCGCTGTCTATATTTTTATGCTGCGTCGATATTAAGCCAACGGCGCATTCGACAAGATCAATTGCCATTAATGTTCTCCTGGAGCAAGACCATGTTAGAGCGAATCGTCCCAAGCGATATTATGCAGCCATTCAACAATGCGTATAGCCACGGGGTGGTTATTCCGCCCGGCGCTCGTGTACTGCATATCTCGGGACAGATTGGAGCCCGCACCGATGGGAGTGTTCCTGACGATGGCGATGAGCAGGTGGAATGGGTTTGGAAAAACGTGTTGGCAACGGTAAAATCCGCGCGCATGGAAGTGATCGATATTGTCAAACTAAC